>JABEVL010000249.1 GCA_013043995.1 Spirochaetales bacterium
CCATTGAGAAGGGCTCCGCAAACCTCGACGCCGGACACCCGCTCGGCGGCGACATCGCTGACGGGCGACCAGGAGTAAACCTGGCGGCCCCGGCCGGGTTCGCGGACCACGGCGCGGCTGGACAGGCCTCCGCCGTTTCGTTCTGCCAACCTGAACCAGAGAGGTTTCCACGCCGTGGGCAGGGGCGGCGGTGCCGGGGGAGCTTGCCAACCCGCGGCGGCGCCGCTTTCCTGGCCGCTGTCCAGGGCGAGTTGGCTTTTTTCCCAGACCCAGCGGCCTTTTTCCCAGGATTTCCAGACCAACGTCAGGGTGCCTGAAACTGAATTCCAACGTGAAAAAACAGCCTGGCGCCTGGGATTTTGAAGCTGGAAAGGCACGGGGTAAAAGGACAAGGACGGAGTTCCTGCCTGGTACCACGCCAGGGACAAGGGAGGACCCGGGGGGGAAGCCTCCTCAGCACGGGGTTCCCTGTAGAGCGTCACAAACAACTTCCCGTCAAAGGGAAACAACCGCCCCGTCCGGACGTCCGCCAGGGACACCCCCGAACCGAGGAGCTGGACTTTGGGGATCCCCTCGGCGTCGCTGACCTCCACGAGGCCCAAACCCTCCACCGCTGCAAAAACTTCCTGCTGGTCGGCGATCAAATCGGAGGTTCGCACCGCCTGGTCGTAGGGTACCCAGCTCCCGTACCAGGGTTCGGCGGGAGAAGCAATTTTCTGAAGTCCCGAAGCGTTGTACCTGTACCACGAGGCACTGGACGAAGCAAAACGGGCGTTGATTTTTTCCGAATCCACGCAAGAGACACCCAGCCAGACGAGGGACAACAAGACAGCCCAGCGCAGGATTTTCATTTTTGATCCTAGTAGGACTTGGCCCAGACCGCCCAGCGGTGACCGGGCTTGCCGCAGTACAGGCATCCCCCCTCGACGGGAACGTTGGCCAGTTCAAAGGGGAGGTTGCGGATCGTCGCCTTGGTGTCTTCCTTGATGGCGGCCTCGCATTCCCGGCTCGTGCACCAGGGCGCCTGGACGAAGCCCCCCTCCCCCTCCATGAGGGTTTTGAACTCGGCGTACGAGGCGACCCGAAAGGTGTTGGCCTTACGAAACTCGAGGGCCCGGTCAAAAAGGCTCTTTTGAATGGCCAAAAGGAGTTCTCGGACCTTGCCGGCCACCTCGCCACGGGGGACGAAAAGCTTTTCGCCCGTGTCGCGGCGGACCAGGACGGCCTGGTTCTTTTCCATGTCCTTGGGTCCCACCTCAATGCGAACGGGGACACCGACCATTTCCCACTCGGCAAACTTCCAGCCTGGCGAGGCCGCATCGTCCAAATCGAGTTCGACTTTGAGGCCCAGGCCCTTGAGCTCGTCGCCCAAAGCCTGAGCGTAGGCAGACACCTCGGCGACGTTGTCCTTGCGGAAAACGGGGATCACAACGGCTTCGACGGGAGCCAGACGGGGTGGAACCACCAAGCCCTTGTCGTCCGAGTGCGCCATGATGAGGGCCCCGATCAGCCGGGTTGAAACGCCCCAGCTCGTTGCCCAGACGTGGTCGAGGTTGCCGTCCTTGGTTTGAAAGGTGACGTCAAAGGCTTTGGCAAAATTTTGTCCGAGGTTGTGGCTGGTGCCCGCTTGCAGGGCCTTTTTATCCTGCATCATCGCTTCGATCGAAAACGTCTTGACGGCACCCGCAAATTTCTCGCTTTCGGACTTTTCCCCTTCCAGGACGGGAATCGCCATCCACTCTTCCAGGAAGGTTTTGTAAACCCCCAGCATTTTCAAGGTTTCAGCTTGGGCTTCTTCGGCGCTCGCGTGCGCGGTGTGGCCTTCCTGCCACAAGAACTCGGTGGTGCGCAGAAAAAGCCGCGTTCTTTTTTCCCAGCGGACGACATTGGCCCACTGGTTGATCAAAAGAGGCAGGTCACGGTAGCTGTGGATCCATTTTTGGTACATCGACCAGATGATGGTTTCTGAAGTCGGACGAACCACCAGGGGTTCTTCGAGTTTTTCTCCGCCGGCGTAGGTGACAACGGCCAGTTCGGGAGAAAAGCCCTCCACGTGTTCAGCTTCTTTTTTGAGGAAACTTTCGGGGATCAGCATGGGAAAGTACGCGTTGACGTGGCCTGTGGCCTTGAACATCCCGTCCAGAACGCGCTGGATGTTTTCCCACAGGGCGTAGCCGCGGGGACGGATGACCATGCACCCCTTGACGGGGGAATAGTCCGCCAGTTTGGCGTTGGTGACAATATCAATGTACCATTGGGAATAATCGCTGGATCGGGGGGTAATTTTTTCGGCCATAGGCGCAAGGATAGGCTATGCCCCGCCCCAAGGTCAAGAAATCAGCTGGGGTTACAGGACGAGGGTTTCGACCATGTTGCGGACGTTGGAACCGTTGCCGTCGGGTTCGTCGCGTTCGATCACAAACACAAGGCTCCGGCTGTTGGGGGCAAGGATCATCTGGTCGATGATGTAGTTGCTGACGCCGGGGCGTATGAAGTCGGGGTGGCCGACCGTGTAACTCGAGGTTTTGCCGGCTTTGTCCTTGACGTTGAGCTGGATGTAGAATTTGGAACGGATTTTCCCCGCTGAATCGGTTTCAATCGTTTTGTGCATGTGAACGTCGTAGCTTTTTCCCGTCACGTAGTCCAAAAATTGAAAATTGTCGTAGTCGGCCTGGGTTTTTTCGGAAAGGACACGGAGGTAGATCGTGCGTCCCTGACGCAAGGGGTCAATTTTCCATTCTTTGCGCTGACCCGCTGTATGGTCGTATAGCGCCAACAAGGCTTCAAAACCGTCGTCACCCAGGGGGGCTGTCACGGGGTAGATCCGCTTGGCGGTTCCATGGGGAACAAAAACGTTGCGAACCACGTCGACGATGCCGGTCTCGGCGTAGGGGAAGCCTGTAGCCGCGTCGATGCCGTACGAGGCAAAGTCCAGGAAACGACCGTCGGGCGAAAACCCTAAAAGCCGAAACTGGGCGACGTCACCCGCCCAAACAAAGGCCGAAGCAGTCACAAAAAGGATGATAAGAAGGATGCGTCTCATAGGTAGTTCCCCCTTTTGTTTATCGAGGCCTTTTCAATCTTACTGAAATGTTTTTTAATGCCTTCATGACGCTTTCGTTCCGCAACGGTCTTTTGACCTTTTTACTGATCGCGGCCGCGATCGTAGGGGCGCTGGATGCCTACCTGGCCGTTCTTGCTGGACAGAGCTTTGGATGGAACGCCACAGTACCTGTCCACGAGCAGGTCCTCTTCTGGTTCTGGAAACACGCGGCTTCGCACACGCCGCTGATGAGCTTTGTCTGGCAGGAGCTGTTTCTTCTGCCCGTGGTGATCGTCGGACTTTTTTATCTCAGAGTTCTTTTTAGAAAAACTTCGGCACCTGAGGTTTTCTTTTTTGCCTTTTTCCTTTTCAGCCTGATCGGTGAGTCGTTTCGTATCAGCCAGGTTTTTTTTGTTTTGAACGAATCCTCGTTTTTTTGGGGAATTGCCCTGACCCGCACGGTTTGGAGCCTCAGACTTTTTGGCTTGTTCATGCTGTTTGCCGCCAGCCTGTTCACTCTGGAGTTCAATTACCAGAAATTCGGCAACTTTGTGGGCCTCTCGTTGGGGCTGGCCCTGTTTCTGGGCGTCAACCTCACCATCCAGACGACGATCCTGGATTCGGACGGTCTGTACTCTCCCGGCGACGAACGCGGTCTGGCCTTTATTTTCATTTTTTTGGGAGCCCTGGCGCTTGTCAGTTTTTCTGTCGCAGCTTTCCTGGGAAAAAAATCCCACGGTTTGAGTCAGCTGGCGGCTGCTGTCCTTTTTTTGATCGCCAGCCAAATGACTTATTTCTGCATCCCCTGGGCGCCCCTGCTCCTGCTTCCGGCTCTTGCTCTTTTGGAAAACACGGTTCAGCAAACCTACTTGTAAATTTATTCAGCTCAGAGCCGGAGCACGAAACGCAGGCGGCGTCCCTCGGCCGATCCCTCAGGACTTTTCTTTCAGATAATTGCGCCACCCTCCCGAAGCCGTGATGTCCTTGCATTTTTCGACCTGAGAAGACTCCATCAAAAATCCCGTCACCCATTCTCCCGAACCGAGCTCGACTTTTCCCAGGCAGAGCGGATGCGGGATCAAGGCCAGAAAACTTCCCCAGGCTTGCTCGGGCAAATCCCAGAGTTCCAGGGGAAGCTGGACTCCGCCTGAGTTCACCCGGACCAGTCCCGGCTTGGGGATCAAGCCCTCGGTGAACGTGTAGAGCCGGTACGAGGCGGCGGTATGGGCCTCGTTCAAGAAACGGGCGCCCCGTTCAGCAAGCTGGCCATTGAGCGGCAATCCCCGCATGTGGGCACCGGCGACCGCCAGGACCGTTTTCCCGTAAGCCAACGGGAGGCGGGGACGATTTTGCCG
>JABEVL010000250.1 GCA_013043995.1 Spirochaetales bacterium
CCCCGAATGGGTCTACACCGCCGTCCGCACCGGCATCACCGGCACGCACACGACCCTCACCCCTGAAATTGAAAACTTCCTGGCCCGGATCAATTCCCGTACCAAAGTCCTGGCGGGGTTCGGCATCGACAGCCCCGGTCAGATCCAAGCCCTGGCCGGGAAGGTCCACGCGCCGGTGGTCGGCAGCGCCTTTGTCCGCAAGATTACCAGCATCTGGCAAAAAAAAGATCTTTCTGAAACTGACAAGCAAAAAGAGCTTGTTTTCCAGCTTCAAGCCCAGGTTCGGGAACTCACGGGGGCTGACGCTGTATTTTCTTGACAGACTGGAGGAAGTGGCCTTATTCTCCTGCTCAGGAGCCGATCACTTCCTCCACCCCCTATGTCAAAAATATTTGTAAAAATCCACGATCAAGAACTCTCCCGCGTCTTTTCGGAACTCGGTTTTCAGGATGTCTCCCCCCTTCAGTCCGACGACCAGTGTTCTCTCTACGCCAAAGATCACGAAACCTTGGTTATTGTGGACGAGGCCGCCTTGCAGGGACTCTCCCCCGCCCAGCTTTCCTGCCTGAAGGAAGTTCCCGCCCTCCTCTTGGTGCCCGCAGAAAACTTTCCCCACAGGGAGGCCCTGGAAAAAGAACTCGGTTGTTTTCTTTTCTTTTACAAAAACGACAACCCTGCCCTTGTCGCCAACCTTCAGCTTCACATCCAAAGCCTTTTGAACGAAGTCCAGGCCGTTCACCGCGTCAATGACTACATCATTGATTCCTTCAAGGACATCGTCGATTCGCAACTTTTACGCAAACAAAAAGAAGAAATCGAGAAACTCAACGCCCAGCTGGAACACATCAGCAGGGTGGATTTTTTGACCAACCTGCTCAACCGCAGGAGCCTTCTTGAAGCCTTTGAGATGGAGAAACGCCGGGCACTGCGCAACATTTGGCGGATCGAACAGTCCTTGCCAGCCGACGATCAGAGCGACTTTTCAGCCTTCCAGCATCAGGCCAAAGGACGCATCACGGAACACATCGGGAATTTTTCGTGCATGATGATCGACATCGACCACTTCAAACAGGTCAACGATCAGCATGGCCACCTCGTCGGAGACCTTGTCCTAAAAAAATTCGGTGAACTGGTCCGAAGCCCTGGTCTGTTCCGTGACACCGACACGATCGGACGTTTTGGCGGCGAGGAATTCGTCGTTCTGCTTTCTGAGACCAACGCCCACAACGCGGCCGTCCCTGCCAACAGGCTCAGACAAATGATGAAGGACGTCGTTTTTTATGACGAAGCCAAATGCCCCTTTTCAGTTTCGATCAGCATCGGGGTCGCCCAGTTTCTTCCTTCCGAAAGCTCGTGCGACGAGCTGATCCACAAGGCGGACCAGGCGCTTTATTGGGCCAAGGAACACGGGCGTGACCAGGTGGCTGTCTACGACGACGTGTTCCCCGAACAAACCCTGGCCGAAGTTCCTTAATTTCACCCATCACCCGCTTAAACTCAAGGATCTTCGCCACCTTCTTGTTGTATCAGTGGTACAAAATCGTTATTCTGCTACCAGGACGTAGGATTTTCAAAGGAGATACACGATGAAATCACGAACGATTTGGAAGATTCTTGCAGGTGCCGCCCTGTCGGCCGCCCTGTTTTCTTGCTCTCATTCCGCCCCGAGCTCCGCCCAGGCCAACGGCTTGCCGCGGGTGGCCTTTGTTTACATCGGTCCACCGGGTGACGGAGGCTGGACCTACCAGCACGACCAGGGGCGAAAGTACATGGAAAAACAGCTCGGCATCAAGGCCGACACCGTCGAGAACGTGCCCGAAGGCGCCGACGCCGAGCACGTGATCGCCGACTTGGCCCAAAACCATGACATCATTTTCACGACAAGTTTTGGTTTTATGGACGCGACGATCGACGTGGCCAAACAGTACCCCAAGGTGATCTTTGAGCATTGCTCAGGCTACAAGTCCGCGCCCAACGTGGCAACTTACTTTGGCAAGAACTACCAGGCGTCGTACCTTGCGGGCATCGTCGCCGGCAAGATGACCAAAAAGAACCTGATCGGCTACGTGGGGGCCTTTCCCATTCCCGAAGTCATCTACAACATCAACGCTTACGCCCTGGGCGTTCAGAGCGTTAATCCCAAGGCCAAGGTTCTCGTGGTCTGGAGCAACACCTGGTTTAACCCGACAACCGAACGCCAAGCCGCCGAAAGCCTCCTCGACAAGGGTGCCGACGTCCTGATGGCCTACCAGGATTCTCCGGCCACCCTGCAAGCCGCGGCCGAACGGGGCGCCTACGCGGGCGGCAACGACTCCGACATGGCCCGCTACGCTCCTAAAAACTACCTGACGAACGCCGTGTGGAACTGGGGTCCTTTTTACACAAAGATCGTCCAGTCTGTGGAAAATCACACCTGGACCAACGCCCCTTTTGTCGGTTCTATGGCGGACGGCACCATCAGCATCGCCCCTCTGGGCGACGACGTGCCCGCAGCCGTCAAACAACTCGTCGCCCAAACCCAAGCCAAGATCGTTCAGGGGACCTTTCATGTCTTTAGCGGTCCTCTCGTCGATGCGTCGGGAAAGACCCGTCTGGCCAAAGGTCAAACCCTGCCGTTGTCTGATATCCTGAAGATGGACTGGTTTGTACGCGGTGTTGAGGGTACCCTCGCTCCGTCGAACTAAGCCTTCGGCGATCTTTTCGCTCAACCCTCGGGTTTTACGGAGCCACCAAGGGAACGTCCGTCCCCGCGGGTTTCTGGTGAACGACCAGAAAATTCTGGTGGCCCCTGGAGCGCAAGGATTCTTTGAGTTTTTCCAACCCCGAGTCGCCGTCGGCGATCAAAAAGACCCGGTTCATACCGCCGTCAGCGCGAATGCGGGGCTGGAAACCTTCTGTATGCAAGAGCCTTGCCAGGATCTGTGCGTTGCCGGCCACCAAGAAAGCCCCCACCTGGACGTAGCGCGGGTCGGCGATCGGTGCCGAGGCGGGCGCTGCAGCAGTCCGGGGAGGCCCCAGGGCAGGCGGCGGACTGGGAACG
>JABEVL010000251.1 GCA_013043995.1 Spirochaetales bacterium
TCGTGGGGCCCTCGGGATGCGGCAAGACGTCCCTACTGAACATTCTGGGCTCCATCGATAACCCCACCTCGGGCAGGGTGACTTTTCAGGGGCGGGACCTGGCCTCGCTGAACGACGACCAGGAAGCTCAGATCCGTCTTGAGCAGATCGGCTTTATCTTTCAGTCTTTCAACCTGATCGCGGTTCTGGACGTGCGCGAGAACATCGAGTTTCCCCTGCTGATGAACAAGGTGCCGAAGGCTGAAAGGCGAATGATCGTCGATCACCTCATTGACGTTGTGGGCCTGAAAGATTTTGTCGATCACAAACCCGACGAGCTTTCGGGCGGTCAGCGCCAGCGGGTGGCCATCGCCCGCGCCCTCGTGAACAGGCCCCGCGTCGTGATCGCCGACGAACCGACGGCCAACTTGGATTCGGTCACCTCGGGTCTGATCCTTGAGGTGATGAAGCGGCTCAACGAAGAAGAAAAAGTCGTGTTCATTTTCTCGACTCATAACGAGTTGATTGAAAAATACGCCCAGCGGGTTCTGCGGTTGCGCGATGGTCTCCTCGTGGGAGGGCAGGGCTAGTGTTTTTTCAGCTTGCTCTTCGAAACATGCTCAAGCATTTCAAACGCTCGGTGGTCGTTTTCGTTGCCGTCTTGGTGGCCGTTGCCGTCCTGACCCTGGTCGGGGGCGTCGTCTCGGGCTTGACCTCTTCCTTTCTGGACAGCCTGTTGCCGGCCACGGGGCACCTGCAAATTCAAGCCCAAGGTACCGAAAACGCTATCAACCCGATGGACCTCAAGTATTTAATCCCGAACGCGAACGAGGTTATGGCACGGCTGAAGGACCCTCGGATCGTCCACGTGGAAAAGATCTTGAGTTTCCCGGCGCTTTTGGTTCAGCCCGTCGAGACAAACACCCGCGCCAAAAATCTTGGGCTTCAGGGACAGGGTGTCGACCCCCATACCCAGTTTTTTACAACCGTAAGAGAAGGCCTGACGCAGGGGAGGTTTCTGCCCGGCGGTCGGGGGATCGTGATTTCCGAAACCGTCGCGCGTCTTTTGGACGTGAAGCTGGGCGGCTCAGTGATGGTTTTGACAACCGACAGGAGCAACGCTCCCTGGTACCAGGAGCTCAAAATCACGGGGCTTTTCCGTTCTGGCAGCGACCTTGTCGACCAGGGGCTCTTTTTTGTTTCGCACAAGACGGCCGAAGAGCTTCTGGACGCGGACGGGATGACCCGCGAGATTCGCATTTTGATCAAGAACCCCGATCAAAGCGCCGAAGTGCGGGACGTCCTGAAGAAGGAGCTTCCTCCTAGTCAGTTTGAAATTCGGACCTGGCAGGAAGTTTTAGGCTCCTTGCTCACCATCCTTCAGCTTTTGAACGTCGTTTCGGCCTTTTTAAGGGTCTTTTTTGTGATTGTGGCGGCCTCGGTCATCGCGAACTCGATCTTGATGTCGATCCTGGAACGGGTGCGCGAGTACGGAACCCTGCGGGCCATCGGTCTTAAAAGGCGCCAGTTATGGGCCATGGTGCTGACCGAGGGCGGGCTTTTGGGCTTGTTCGGATCCCTGGCGGGGCTGGCAGTGGGGTGGATCGGTGTCGCTTACCTGGCTCAGGTCGGCATCGACGTCGGATCGGCCACGGAGTACTTTGGCTTTTCAAGCCGCATTTACCCTGCCTTGAATCTGGCCGATGGGGTGTTCAACCTGGTCGCGGGGCTGTTGATCGCCGTCCTTTCCACGGCCTACGCCGCGCGGACCGTCGCACGCCTGAGCGTTGTTGACTCCTTGAACCATCCCTGAACGACCAAGCCGCTTGTAAGGAGACCCCATGGAAATTCTGCTTGTTGCCCTGCGCAATGTTTTTCGAAACCGCCGCAGGACTGTTTTGAACGTCGTGGCCATTGCCGTCGGGGTTGTGGTGATTGTGAACCTTCACGCATGGATCCTGGGCTTTACGCAAACCGTCTACAACACGCAGATGGACATCGACACCGCCCAGGTTCAGATTTTGAACAAAGACTACGAGGCAGAAAAAGCGCGGCTTCCCCTGGATTTGGAGGTTCCCAAACTTGAGGCCGTCGAAACTCTTGTGCGTTCCGTTCCAGGAGTCCAGGCCGTGGGGGCCCGCATCGACTACGCCGCCGAGCTGACAAACGGCGTCACGGCGGTTCCCGTCCAGGCGAGGGGCGTGGACCCTCAAGCCGAAGCCCAGTTGACGATCGTCGCCAAAAATCTTGTCCAGGGACACTGGTTTTCCAATGAAAACGACGTGATGGTGGGAAGCGGACTGGCCAAGAAACTGGGGCTCAAGGTGGGTGATCCTGTTTTTCTGACGGCGGTGGACCAATGGGGGGTCAGAAATCTGGTTTCAGGAACCGTCGGGGGAGTTTTTTCCCTGGGTTATGAGCTTTTTGACGACCGTTTGATTTTCACAACTCTCGGCAAATCCCGGGAACTCCTTTCGCTGGGGCCCCATACCGCAACCCGGGTTGTGGTGAAATTTTCCTCGTCGTTTGATACGGCAGCCGAGGCTCGGGAAGTACGGCGTGCTCTGGGCCGCGATCCCGCCCTGGCAGGTCTGCCCTTGAGGGTCTACGAGTGGAAGGAGTTTGCCCAGACCGTCGTGAGCACGATCGATACCCGAGTCCGCATCATGACCTTTCTGCTGGAAATTCTTGTGCTGCTGGTGGCCGTGGGGATCCTGAATTCGTTGTCCATGTCCGTTCAGGAACGCTTTCGCGAGATAGGAACCTTGAGGGCCCTTGGAATGAACAGGCGGAAGCTTACCCGGCTTTTCTTGGCGGAAGGGTTTTTTCTTGGGGCTCTGGGAGGTTTGTGCGGGGCTGTTCTGGCGGCCGCCCTGGGATGGTTCTTTGCGACTCACGGGGTGGACGTTCGGACGATGCTGCCCAAAGATCTTCCCATTCCTTTTACCAGCCTTTTGCTTCCGAGGTATTCCCCGTGGGATTTTGTTCTTGCTGTCCTTTTGTCGGGCTTTGTCGCCGTTTTGGGTGCCTGGTTGCCGGCACGCCGGGCAGGCCGTTTGAGGATCGTCGACGCTTTGGGAAGCCATTTGTAAGACCGCCCCAGGGGAGGATTTGGTCATTCCTGAGGATTTTCTTAACTTAGAAGCTGAGATGAATTGCCAACGGGGGGTAACATGGATCGAGAAATTCGCAGCTGGCGCAAAAGCAAACCTGTCATGGAAGGTGCCGGAGTGCACCTTAAACGCGCTTTTGGCTTTGGAGATCCGCAAGAAGCCGACCCCTTTCTTCTTTTGGACGACTTTCGCGGAAAAAAACCCTCCGACTATCAGAAAGGTTTTCCTTGGCACCCCCATCGCGGGATTGAAACCATCACCTACATCCTCAAGGGTAAGGTCGAACACCAGGACAGCATGGGGAACAAGGGCGTCATCGGTGCGGGCGACGTTCAATGGATGACGGCCGGACGGGGGATCATCCACCAGGAAATGCCCGCAGGCGCCGAAGACGGCGAGCTTGAGGGGTTTCAGCTTTGGGCCAACCTCCCTGCCAAAAACAAGCTTATGAAACCCCGCTATCAGGAAGTGGCTTCTTCGGCGATCCCTGTAAAGGTCCTTGAGGATGGTTCAAGCATCCGCGTGATCTGCGGCCGATGGGACACCGTGGGAGGACCCGTTGAAGACATCATGACCGACCCCGATTACCTGGACGTCACCCTGGCGCCGGGCGCCGACCTTTGGCACAAGATCCCCGGCGGCAAGAATGCCTTTGCCTACGTGATCGACGGTCAGGGACGTTTTGGCGAGTCGGCTGTTTTGGGCAATGAAACACTGGCTTTTTTTACCGACGGTGACCGTCTGCGCCTCCGCGCCGAAAAAAATCACCCCTTTCGTTTCCTTTTGTGCACCGGACTCGGCCTGGGGGAACCTGTCGCCTGGCACGGACCCATCGTTATGAACACCCGGGACGAGCTCGTCAACGCCTTTCAGGAATTGGAAAAGGGAACTTTTCTCGGGGAGTAGCGGAGGGCTGATTTGATTAGTCCTCGTTGTATTTGAGGGCCCGCTCGAATCGTTTGATGATGCTTCCCGAACCCGTGTCTTATCAAAGAAACCTTGATGGTTATCTTTGGCGAGGTAGGAGAAAAGATGTTACAAGCGTTCAAGAATAGCCTGCTACAAATTCTCGTTTTTCTTTTTGTGGGAGCAAGCCTCTACAGTCAAACTGTAACTAAAAAAAGTACGGAGACCTTTGAATCTTTTCTTGAGCGAACGAAGCCGCCGCATTCTCAAATTGTCGATGACATCGTCGTGACACAGGAATGGTCAAAGAATAATGAAGCAATAATCTGTTTTGATCGATACGATGAAATGGTTGAAGGCGAAGCTTACCCGGCAATTGTCGGGTATTTGTACTGGCGAGTCGGCAAGGAAGAGTACCATGAGATTCATATCTCAACCTTCGAATCTGACGGTGGCGCACCCGAAATTCGGGCAGTCTTTTTTGACCGCGTCTATGGAGAAAATGAGTTGGTTGTTATTTGTGCTTGGCCTCAGTTGATGCATTATGACTATGGCGGCACCTTTTATTCTGTTTACTTCTTTAGAAAACCTGAACACCCGGCAACACAATTATCCTTGGACAAAGACAAAAGATGGAGTGCCCTTTTTGAGAATCAATGTGATTGTACTTACCGGGATGGTCATAAAGAAAGTGCCCCCTTCGTCCATGAAGCCGAAGTTCGCGCTGAAATCACGAAGTTAACCAAGCCTCATCTCTGACCCAAACGTTGGGATAAAAAGAAGTCCGTGAACACTTCAAGAGCCTTTGCCACATCGCCCTCCTGGCATCTATCCCGTGGCTCCGTTTAAGACGAGCTTTCTTTTTTTCGGGTTTCTCTGCCCTCAGTGCGGCGGAACCATGGTTGGGGTGATCGAGGACCCGGTCAAGCTCAGGGCCAGCGTCGAATGGGCGGCTGCACTACAATCGGCCTTGCCCGAGGGGCGCGGGCCGCCGATTCCCCAAGCTTGACAGCCCTTTTCCGTCGAGCCTGCGACTTTTCAACTCGTGAGATCTGCAACCCTCAAGCGAGCTATGCCGCCAGCCTCTCGGGGTGCCTGACCCAATTCGGTTTTGGGACTGACATCCGCCGTGGGTTGCCCCCCAAAATTGGTTCAGCTCGGCTTTGCCGAGGCTGAAGGAACAGATTCGAGAACTGCGGGTGGCAAGTTCGCCGATGCCCGGGAAAGGGAAGAAACAGAGTTAGACTTTTGTGGTGAGCTCGTAGAAGAGATCGGCCGGCACCTCGTTTTCAAGGAGGTAGGAGATCCTCATGGGCTTGCTGCGCTCAGGGTCATGGTGCCGATAAATCACTTTGCCAAAATACGTGAAGGGTTGGGCTATGTTTTCGATTTCGCGGAATTTTCTTGCAAAAAGGTGCATGGAGATTCCTTGCTTTTCATGCTGAATTAGCTTTTGACCAGTCCCACTTTGGGGTGAGGTGGTGTTGGGAGACTCCCATTGAAAATGTCTCGGCCCCTCAAATTTGTCTTGGTAATTGATGGATTCTTTGACGTCCGCCTCTTTATGGAGGTCGACAAACATGAAGAAATCCTTGTCGGTTGTGATTAAGCCTTGGCCCCGGAAAGAACTGTGTGTGCGAAGGGTATTACACATCAGCGCCACATCACGCATGGTATAATTTTCCCAAAGTTTGAAATGAGGGACTCCATAGTCAGCATCCTCAAATTCTAATTGGTAACTTAAAATGCCATAATTGAGGAGGTCGAGGAGAGGGGCTAAAAGGGATTCAATCCGGCATAATTGGGATAACTTGGGTGCCAAAAGTAATTGTTGGCCTTGGCGGATAAATAACCGGTCCTGATATTTAGTTTTTTCACTGGAGTCAAAAAAACGGCCCGAGAGAAAATCAAAGGCGTAGTCGATGGTCGGCAAATGGGGAATTGCCAGATATTTCGAAAGCTCGTCCCGGGCCTCTGAAAGAGAAACCTGTCCTGCTTCAAGGGCTTTTTTTGCGATAACCGCCTCATAGGCTCGTCGCAAGGGTGTTAAGTCTGTGAAAAAACGAAGTACAGGTAATAAGTCTTGGTGAGAGCAGAGTGTGGCCAATTCCTCCGAATCCTCCACGCGAGAGACAAATTCAAGCCAAGTACCAGAGTGGGTTGAAAATTTCATGGGATCTACGGCGCCGTCAACCTTGAGAAAGTCCACCAAATGGGGAATACGTCCAATGATCTTTTTGAAATCAAAATATTCTTGTCTTAAATACTTCAAAGAAAAGAATTTCTCTTGCTCCAATTGAGACAA
>JABEVL010000252.1 GCA_013043995.1 Spirochaetales bacterium
CGCCCTCCGTAAAAGTGCCGAGGACGAACTCAATCTCAACGTCGAAAAGGGCGTTCCCCTGGCTGACGAAGCTTTGAAGCCCATGGTCGCCCTTTATGAAAAGGTTACCCAAAATATCAGCAAGGCAGAGGCCCAGCGTGAGGCCGCCAACTCGGCGCTTTCGGCGGCTGACAAAAACCAGGCTTTTGTTTGGGCTCCCGATCTTCTCCAGACCGCCAACGACTCCTTCCTTCAAGGAATAACGGCCTTCAAACAGTACAAGCTCGAAACCGCTACGGAAGACTGGGCCCAAGCGAAATTCCAGGCTGACCAGGCCAGCGCCGCTGCCGCTCAAGAAAGCCAAAAGAAAAATGCTGAAGACCTGATGATCGCCACGATGAAAAAGATCGAACAGGCCTCCCAGGCCACCGTGGTCACCCCTGACGACCAGATCGTCGCTCCCAAACCCTGGAACGGGCAAAAAGCCCTTCAGGCCATTCCGCCCGCGGCCGGCTCTCCTGCTGCTCCTGCGCCTTCTGCTGCGCCTGCGCCTTCGACGGCTCCTGCCCAACCCAGCGCGTCGGCGCCGGTTTCCGAGCTTTTGCCCAAGGATGGGACCACGGCGGTTTTGGCCGAAAAGAGCCGTCTCAGTTACCTGGAAGACGCCAAGGCTACCTGGGAGCAGGGCGTCGCCCAGCTCAAGGCCAAAAACTACGTGCTGGCGTCCCAGCTCTTTCTGGAAGCCCAGCGCATGGTTGACATCTACATGACTCTGGCCGTCGATAAGCTGTATACGGTCCGCTTGATTCCCGAACATCGGGACAGCCTTTGGCGCATCTCGGGTTACCAGAACATCTACAACAATCCCTTTGATTGGCCCAAAATCTGGAAGCGCAACCAGAAACTCATCCAGAATCCCGACCTGATTTATCCGGGCTGGCAGCTCATCATTCCGCCCCAGTAAGTAAAAACCCTCCTCCGGGAGGGTTTTTTTTGCCCTTCCTGCGCGTGATTGACCCGAGCCCCTCCCCATGCTATGATCGCCAGCGTGGACCAGGATATCGTTTACGGAAAGATTTACTGTGCCAACTGCGCCCATTGCAAGGTGGTTCGGGTTCCGGCGGGCGATGGTAGTCAGTACCAGCTTCGCGTCCGTTGCGCTGCCGGAAAATGGAAAACCAAGTCCGGCGAAGAAAAGTTGCACAAGTATTTCACTCTGACGCGTCGAAGCCTCCTCTCCTGCGACTCTTACCTCTCGATGGGGGACACCCGAGGCTACCTGCGCCAGCTTCGTTCCCTTTTGCCCCAATCCGACGAAACTTATCCGCAGGTTGAAGAAACCCCGGCCGCTCCCTGATGTTTACTCCAAGAGGTGATTATGTTTAAACTCCCGTACTCTGCGCTCGTAGCCTTTTTTGTTTTCTCGGCCCTCTTGTTTTCCTGTAAAACGGTCGATACGCATTTTGCCCCGGGGACAGCCTCGGACATCTATTTTCAACGAGCGCAACAAGCCTCTGACCTTTATGATTACAAGACCGCCCTTAAAATCTACGATGAGCTATTGGCCCGGACCGACATTGATCTTTCGACGCGCGTCCAGGCTCAGTACGAGGTGGCCTTTTTGAACTACAAGATGGGCAATTACGCTGTTGCCCGTACGGACTTCCAGTCGATCATCTTTATCTACGATGACCCGGCACGCACCACCGAACTGCCCATTTGGGTGCGGATCCTTTCCAAGAAAGTGCTCGACGAGATCCCCAAACCTGCCAAGAAATAATTAGTTTTTCACGGCCTGATGCACGGCCTCGGCGATCTGCTCCAGGGGCAGGATCTTGTCGGCGGCGCCCAGCGCGATCGCCTCTTTGGGCATGCCAAAAACGATGCAGGAAGCTTCGTCTTGGGCGATCGTCGTTCCCCCTGCTGTTTTGATCTTTAAAAGCCCCTCGGCTCCGTCGCGCCCCATCCCTGTCAAAAGAACACCCACGGCGTTTCTGCCAGCTTCGGCGGCGACCGACTGGAACAAAACATCCACGGCAGGTCTTTGGTGGTGAACCTTGGGGCCGCTGACGACCCTGAGGAAAAAGTCTTTTCCGCGGGCGCGGACCATCAGATGAAAGTTGCCCGGCGCCAGATAAACCGTGGCAGGAACGAGCATCATGCCGTCGGCGGCTTCGACGACGTTGACGCGGCTGATGGAGTCCAGACGCTGGGCAAAGGTCGTTGTAAAGCGTTCAGGCATGTGGATCACACAAACGGTTGGAGGAAAATCCGGCGTGAAACCCTTAAAGAGCGATTCTAGGGCGATAGTACCCCCAGTGGAGGCCCCTACGGCGATGAGCTTGTTGGTCGTTGCGATCTGGGAAAGAAGCCGCTTGGGTGCTTTGAGCACGATTTCCCTGTTTTTCTGGGCCTGGACCTTGATCTTGGAAAAATCTACAGAGGCCGCGATGAGGATCTTCTCTTTCAAGGTTTCCAGAATGTCGGCGACGCTGTAGGCCCCGCCGGGCTTGGGAACGATGTCCACGGCCCCCAATTCCAGGGCGTCCAGCGAAGCGGCGTTTTTTCCGTCGGTCAAGGAACTTACGACGACGACAGGGATCGGAAAGTATTTCATGAGGTACTTGAGAAAAGTCAGCCCGTCCATGCGGGGCATTTCAATATCCAGAGTCAGCA
>JABEVL010000253.1 GCA_013043995.1 Spirochaetales bacterium
CCTCTATCGGCTTGGGTGCGTTTTGGGGGTGCTCCGGACTGACCAGCCTCGCGATCCCCTCCAGCGTCACCTTAATCGATCTTAGTACGTTTACTGGTTGCACGGGACTGACCAGCGTCACCATCCCCTCCAGCGTCACCTCTATCGGCCAGAATGCGTTTTCCTATTGCATGGGGCTGACCAGCGTCACCCTCCCCTCCAGCGTCACCTCTATCGGCTCGGAGGCGTTTTGGGGGGGCTCCGGACTGACCAGCATCACCATCCCCTCCAGCGTCACCTCTATCGGCTCGGGTGCGTTTGGCTCTTGCACCGGACTGGCCAGCATCACCATCCCCTCCAACGTCACCTCTATCGGCACAGATGCGTTTGCCTCTTGCACAGGAGTGACCAGCATCACTGTCGCTTCAGGAAATCCCGACTATGAGTCGATTTCAGGGGATCTTTACGACAAGACTGGAGACTCTCTTCTCGAAGTCCACGGGGCCATTACTGGAGGTTTCACGATCCCTTCCAGCGTCACCTCTATCGGCTCGGAGGCGTTTGCCTCTTGCACCGGACTGACCAGCGTTACGATCCCTTCCAGCGTCACCTCTATCGGCTCGGAGGCGTTTGCCTCTTGCACAGGACTGACCAGCGTCACGATACTCTCGGCGACACCGCCCAGTCTCCCCGCCAGCTCGGATGCCTTTGTCGCTGAGGCAAGCGGCTTTGAGATCCACGTTCCCTCGAGCGCCGCCGTGACCGCCTACCAGGCCGCGACGGGCTGGAGTTCGTATTCCAGCGAAATCGTCACCCCTTAGACCAGCGAAGGGCGACGATCCTGGTGTAGAGGCTTGCCAGGTGGCCACCCGGCTTGGACAAGGCGCCGGCTGAACGAAGCTCAACCGCGTAGTGGTTCACTCAAGCGATCCAAAGTTGCGAAGCCGCCAAAAACAGGGAAAGGTCGCAAATCAGCTTGGAGTTTGACGAGAGAGTTTTTACCGTGTCGTTCAGACCCTTATAAATAAAAAGGAGGATTCCCCTCTTAGGAGGATTCCCCCTTTAGAACTCAAGCGCTCGCGTTGATACGCGTTCCCTGCCAGGCCCTCAGCCCGTTGGTAGCACTCGAGGCCGCCTTGGCCGCCTCTTGAGCTTTTTGCGAAGCCGTTTCACTGGCTTCTTCTGACCGTGGCGTCCCGGCCTGCGGCGGTAGCGACACGCCGTGACCCGGTTGTAATCCTTGAAGAGTCATCGAACCTCCTTTGCACCTTCTTAGAGGTGCGAATGCTTTTCACAACCTCCCACTTTACTGTAAAGGTCATTGATGAAGTTCTCATGAAGCCGAGACGAAAATTTGGCGGGCGTCAAAAGTTCAACGGTCCCGGGGAGCTTCGTCGTGAACCCAAACTCCGGCGCGGCGGAGCTTCCACGCCCCCGAGTCATCACGCGCCGCCAAAAGGAGCCAACCCTGGTCAAAAAGCTCGGCAACCGCCGTGTGTTTTTTTAAGATCGCGTCGATGCGCTCCAGCGGTGCCGTGACAAGGACGTGAAGGCGCGCCGGCTCGTGGTAGAGCGTGCTTGCGTAACCGACCGATTGTTCCGCAAGACCCGTTTTCAGGTCGTAGTCGTTGCCTTCCAGCACACCCACCTGGGCGATCCGCGAGTGAAGGGTTTTGTTGCCAGCTCCATAAAGCCGCGGGGTAACTGCCGATCCCCAGTACTGCAGGTTGATCCACGACGCCACCACGACGGGAGCCGTGAGAATCAGTTCCAGAACTGAACCGTCAGCGTCGCGTTCTGGAGCGTAAGAATGAAGGAAGGCCCGGCCCTCAAGATTCTTACCGGCGGTCGCCGACCGCGGGGCAACGATAAACACGGAGTTACCTGCAAGCCCCGCTTCGGGGCGGACTTCGGCTTCATCCCTGGCCCGCTTCGGGGCCGGACGTGTCAAAAACGGCACGAGTTTCTGGCGTTCGGCTTGGGTGTTCCTTTGGACGGACTTGAGGGCGGTTTTCAATTTCTCCAGGTCGCTCCGCTTGGATTCGGGGGCCTCCTGATCAAAGACCCTCACAGCGTCCGTGGTCGTGTCGTGGACGGCAGCCACAAAAAGTACCGTTTGGGGAATCACGATGTTCTTTTTCTGAAGCTCCTGGCGGGTTTCGGGGTCGTTGAGCAAGGCGGCAGCGGCTCGGGCACTCGCCTCGCCGGTTTGACCGCCGCAGGCGCCGCAGTCAAGTCCCGCGGCGTGGGGATTGTTCACCGAAGAACTCCCGTGACCCACAAACAGCATCAGGGGGACCCAGCGGTCTACCCAGCCAAGGTTCTTGAGAATCGTTTCGGCCCACGACAGTTTTTCCTCTCTCGGCAGGGCTTGGATGCCTTTTTCAAGCCCAGGGTAGGGGTCGACGAGTTGAGGACGTTCGGGGAACAGAAAACGCCAGGCGTGCCACCAGCCGCTCAGCTCCACCAAGGGAAAATTGGGCGTCCCGGCTGTGGTCAGCTTGCTGGGATGACGGTGAGAAACCGAGGCCTTCAGCCGGATGGAGGGCGTCAACAGGACGGGCAGATGGTGAGACGGCGCCTCGTCCGCCGAGTTGGACCAGGACAGCGGCAGGCCAAAAAAGCCCGCGAAACCGTCCGTCGCCACCGTCGTGTCCAGGGTTTCCCACACCCGGCGAAGGGGCTCCGAACGCACATCGATACAAAAGGCGGCACGAATTTGGGGCGGGTTTTCAGCAAGAGCAGGCCCGACAAGCCGCCGAAACTTAGAGCCTCTTTGTTCGTCCTGAACCTGGAAACCGGCCCACCGCCGTTTCCAGGTTTCCCGGGCTTGAGAAAGCTTTTCAACGGGTTCCGGACTCACGGTTTCAAGGACCGCGAGCATGGCGGCAAGGCTGGCCAGTGGACCACTTTCAGACGGCGACCCCGGCCATTCCAGCCGCCTCAGGTACGCGGCCCAGCCCGGCAGGGTTCCCAAAAGTTGCAAGGCGTCCAAACCCAAGCTTTTGATCACGGCACCCGGGCTGGGCGGCAGTTCTTTCAAAAGCTTTTTCAAGGCCCTGCGCCGTCTTGATTCCCACCCCGTCGAGCCGGGAAGAGAGGCTTTCCAGGCTTCCCAAAGCGGCAATTCCTTCCAGGGCGGAGGCACAACCGGCGTCCCATAATAGGAACCGAGAAAAGGTCCAAGGACGGTGTCGATGCGGTCGGGGTGCCAGGTGACCGCCGCTTTTTCGGTCTGTCCAGGCAGGTGGTCGAGTCCCGTCGCTTCTTCCCTTTCGCGAAGCACGGTTTCAAACGGGCGGTGGGTCTGGCCCAGCCAGGGGTTGACGGCAACAAACTCATCCAGGCCCCAAAGCGGGACCACTTCGGCAAGGCACTCGGGAAAAGATTTCATTTTTTCACTCCTTGAGCCAATAGGTCGGGCCAGCGGCCAAAACCAAAGCCATGCAGGGCCGCGGCGTAGGCGGCCTGAAACCAACGGAAACGTGACAAACTCTGGTGAAAGCCCGCCAGGATGCTCGCTAGCGACAGAACGGCAAAGG
>JABEVL010000254.1 GCA_013043995.1 Spirochaetales bacterium
GACAGGAGTCGGACCTGCCGCCGTCCGTGATTTTGCCAAACTTGGAATCACCGACTGCGCCCACCTGGTCCAACACTTTCCCCGTGAGTGGATCGACCGTCAGGAAGAAGTCACCTTGGACTCCTCTCTGGCTCAAAAAAAACCGGCCAACACCGTTGTTCGGGTAACCCAACACGTTTGGTTCGGCAACGGCCAGAGGCGCACCCTCAAGCTCCTCGTCGTCGACCGTGACGGCACCGAAGCTGAACTGCCGTGTTTCGGACGAAATTTTCTTGAAAAAACCTTTCCAGTCGGTGTCGATGTTTGGCTCTGGGGGCTGGTGGAACGGCGTTTTGGTTCCCTCCAGGTTCCTCATTTTCAACTCGATCCTCCGCCGAAAAATTTCCAGATCGGGCATCCCCTGGGGGATGCAGGTCGTCTGGATCCTCTCTACCCCTTAGCGGGCAGTCTGACGCATTCCCAAATCGCCAAGGCTGTCGCCCAGGTTTTTCACGATTATCTGCCGGCCCTCGACGAGGAAATCCCCCTCCGGCTCCGTCAACGCGAAGGCCACGCCGATCTTCGCACTGCCCTCTGGATGGCTCATTTTCCCTCCCGTTCTCACGAAGCTGCTTGGGCCCGAAAGACCCTCGCCTACCGAGAACTTTTTCATCTTCAGTCGGCACTAAGGCGTCGTCCTTGGGTTATGCGTCCAGAAACCCGTCCCCCCATCACTCTCCCTCAACGCCTCCAGAAAGAATTTTTGGCAAGGCTTCCTTTTCTGCCCACACCTGATCAAATTACTGTTCTTAAAGAAATTACCGACGATATTTCAGGTGCACAACCCATGGCCAGACTCTTGCAAGGCGACGTTGGTTCGGGAAAAACCCTCGTTGCTTTTTTGTCGGCGATCCCCGTGATCGAAGCTGGTTTTCAGTGCGTTCTGATGGCTCCGACGGAACTCTTGGCCCTCCAGCACGCTGAAAATGCCGCCAAACTTCTCGATCCACTGGGCATCCGCGTCGCCTTTTTAACGGCCAACATCCGCTCCGCCGGAAGGGCGCATCTCTTGCAGGAACTGTCCGAAGGTCGCATCGACTTTGTCGTTGGGACCCACGCGCTTTTTTCTAACGACGTAAAGTATAAAAACCTCCGTTACGTCGTTATTGACGAACAGCACCGATTCGGCGTTTCTCAAAGGCAATCCTTGAGTCAAAAAGGACGTGCAACCGACCTGTTGTTGATGAGCGCCACACCGATCCCTCGAACCCTGGCCCTGACAGCTTTTGGAGACCTCAAAACCTCGGTGATCCGTACCCTGCCCGAAGGCCGGCGGCCCATCGTCACCCACACTGCCAAGCTGGGGAACCAAACCAAGGTCTACGAGTTTGTCCGCCACGAACTCCAGGCTGGTCACCAGGCTTACTTTGTCTACCCCTTGATCGAATCCAGTGCAAGCCTTGACCTCAAGGATGCCCAAACGATGGAGGGTTACTTATCACGGGAAGTTTTTCCCGAGTACACGGTGGCCCTTATCCATTCCAAGGTCGACGATGACGAGAAACGCCGTGTGATGGAGGATTTTGCGGCGGGAAAAATCCAGATTCTGGTGGCCACGAGCGTGGTGGAAGTCGGCGTCGACGTGGCAAACGCGACGTGCATGGTGATCGAACACGCCGAGAGGTTCGGGCTTTCGGCACTTCACCAGCTCAGGGGCCGCGTTGGGCGGTCCACGTTGGCGAGTTATTGCTTTTTGGTCTACAGTGAAAACCTCACTGACGACGGACGTCAGAGGCTCAAGGTCCTGATGGAGACGACGGACGGTTTCCGTATCGCCGAAGAGGACCTCAAACTTAGAGGTCCAGGCGATTTGACGGGTGTCAAGCAGTCAGGGTACCTGAGGCTTCGTTTTGCCGACCTAGGCCGGGATTACGAGCTTCTTCTTCAAGTTCGGGACGACGTCGAGGTTGTTTTTAAGGAAGATCCTTCACTCTTGAGTCTGGAAAACGCCGGTTTGAGGCGATTATGGGAAAAAGCCCCCCCCTTTAGCGATGAGCTGGTCGCTCAATAAGGAAATCATGAAGCACCACTTTGAAATCATTTTTCAAACCCTTTACGACGTGGGAAGATCTGTCAACATCGACGCCATTTCCCAGGGCTTTCCCGAAGCCAAGCCCCTTTCTTTTGAAAAATGGCGAGACACGCCCGAGTCCCTGCTTTTGCCCCTCCCCCTGATCGTCCGCCTCGTGCGCTACGAATCCGACAGCGTCGAGCTGGCAGGTACGGGCCTCGAACGTCTTGAACTTCAGGCAAAAATCTACGAAGAAGGCGTCATCACCCTCGAATGCCGTCTGCAAGCTGTGCTTGAGGTGACGGAACTCCACAGTGTCAAAAATACTCACCTTCACGTCGATGGTCAGGAACTCACACCCGACCAGTTGACGTTTAAGCAGTTCAGAACCCTCTTGGAACGTATCTCTTCGAACATCATTCAGGATCAGTACATTTTTGAAAAATACGAAAGGGAACATTACAGGATATTTTGCTTGACCGAGAGCCTCGATGACCCAAGGGGCTGGATGGACGCCCACAGGGACTACCTGGCTCCCTGCCTTTTGGGTGAAAATCCCAACGAACGACTTCACCCCACTCAGGTCGACTCGACACTCAAAACCTTCTTTTCGTTCCGCGAGTCCGACCTTGCAGTTTTTGACCTCGACAGGGCCTTTCTCATCGACCCGCTCAGGGACTACGAAGATCTGATCCTGATCATTGAACACGCCAACTACCAACTTTTGGAGCTCAGAACTCTGGATAAACTTTTGGATCGCTGGCTGGATGAAGCTGAAAAAGACATCCGGGGCACCAACACCAACACGCAAAAAGCCGCCAAACACCGGCCGCTCAGTTTTCACCCCTTGCGTTCGCTGGGACGCCTGTCACAGAAGCTCGGCAACCTTCAGCCGCTTCGCTTGGACGCGCTTTTCATCCTTGAAAACCTTGAGAACTCTTCGCGGATCATCGGAGATTACTACCTGGAACAGATCTACGATCATCTTTGCAGCATGTTCAACACCCAGGGCTGGAAAAACAACGTGGAACGCCGACTCGAACTTTTGCAAAACATCTACACGATGACGAAGTCCAACCAGTCTGAACGGACGATGATGATCCTGGAACTTATCGTCGTCCTGATGATCGCCCTCGAAATTGTCGCGCTTTTTTTTCCCCAGCACTGAGCCTTTTCCATTGACTTTTCTGACCTCTAAAGCAAAATAAACCCATGGAAACTTCACCCTCATTCTCCCTTGAAACGTTTTGGGACGCCTACGCAAGACTTGCTGTCGAAACGGGGATCAATCTTGATCCAGGTCGAGCCGTGCTCATTTCAACAGGCTGGGAAACCTACGAATTTGCCCGCCGTGTTGCGCGAGAAGCCTACCGTAGGGGAGCCGCTCTGGTAAAAATCGACGTCAGGGACGAAACCCTAACCGCCGACAGGATTGCCTTTTCTCCGTCTGAATTTTGGACGCTGAACCCACCAGGATTAGAAAGTGAGTACTCGGGTTACGCCGAAGACGCCTGGGCTCGCATCGCGATCGAAGACCTAGGCGCCTCAATGGCCCTGGAAGGGGTCGACGCTGAAGCCCTCCGTATTCTCCGTCAATCAAAAAATGCCCTGTTGCGTCCCTACCAGGCCGCCCAAATGGCCGACCGTTTTCCGTGGGTTGTTATAGCGGCCCCTAGTCCGACCTGGGTGAAAAAACTGGGACTCAAAAACGAGGTTGAACTCGCCCATCTTTTGACGCCGCTGCTGCTGCTCGATTCCCCTGATCCCTCCCGGGCTTGGGAGAAAAAGATGAACAAAATCGAGGCCCGATGCCGGACCCTGAACGCCCACGGCCTCCAGAAGCTGCATTTTAAGGGACCTGGGACCGACCTTGAAATTGGCCTTCGTCCAGAACACAGGTGGACCGGGGGGGCCTCATTGTTTAAGGGCCGCCCCTTTTTGTGCAACATTCCCACCGAAGAGGTTTTCACCTCGCCCGATGCAGGCGCGACTCAGGGTCGAGTCAGTCTGACCAAACCCGTTGCAATTCTGGGGGCCCAGGTCCACGGTGGTTGGCTGGTTTTTCAAAATGGGAAAGTCACAGATTGCGGAGCTGAAAAGAATGCCAAAAATCTGGAGCGCTACCTGGAGGTGGACGAGGGGGCCAAAAGCCTTGGCGAGGTCGCCCTCGTGGACGAAGACAGCCCGATTGCGAAGTCGGGGCGGCTTTTTGGGAGCTCACTTTACGACGAAAATGCGGCTTGTCACATCGCCCTTGGGGCGGCCTACCCGATCTGCTACGCTGACCCCGAGGCCCTGATCAGCGATGAAGACAAAAAGGCCCGGGGTTGCAACTTGAGCAGCGTGCACACCGACGTGATGATCGGTTCAAATCGGCTCGACGTGGTTGGGATAGACGCTCAGGGAAACGAGGTCAAGATTCTTTCCCAGGGCCATTTTGTCGGCGATTTTCGTTGAACCAAAGAGAATTTGATTCTCGACTTTACAGGCCGTTGCTTGTGTTAATGTCCTGGTAGGTTCCGTCGGCGGGGTTTTCATTAGACGTCGAAAGCCTTGATACCAGTTGGGGGTACTGACTCAGATGAAGTGATCGAAGTTTTAAGTAAGCTAAGCCCAAACCTAAAGCGATCCCGCCGTAGGCAACCGCGTGGGGAAAAAGCAGCAAGCATACCAAATATAAAATCCCCGGAAAGGCAATAAAAGCCAATCCTGCACCGACCATGGCACCCAATCCATCGGAGATCCAGACTTCATCCCCTGGGACCAGATCAGCTGCAAGAGTATTTTTTATTTCCAATTTCTGCGATGGCACCACACAACACGCAGCAATCGGTTCAGTAGAGTCACCATTACCAGAAACGGCAACCGTGAGCGTCCCGTTGTCCACTGATAGTACCAGAGCTTTTTTTTTCATCCTACGACCTCCCTTCCAACCTTCTTTTCTAACCCCTCTTGAGCAAGATGGACTTCGAATGTGAAGCTCGTGTGAACCCCGAGTGAAAACATCTTGTTTTCTTCAACTCTTCATACGTGCTTCACAATCACAGTTTAAATTTAGCTTGTTCTCAGGAACGAAGGAGAAATCATGTGGGAAAATTGGGGATGGGGAATGCCGGGTTATTTCGGATGGGGTGGAATGGTCCTAGGGCTTTTCGTGTTGATAGGACTTGTCGTTGCTGTGATTGCGGGCGTTAGGTCCTTTCTCCGCACCGAGCACCACCCTTCTGCAACGAGCGGTTCCCATGAAGAAAATGCCTTGGAAGTTCTCAAGAAGCGTTACGCACGCGGAGAAATTTCTCGAGAAGAGTACCTCAGGATCCGCGAAGATCTGAGGGATTGAGCCCTGTTTGCGACGGAAAAAAGGCTTCAAAACGGGCACCTTTTCGACGGCCTTCAGCTACATGGATGGTGCCTGCATGCCTGTTAACAATTTCACGGGTGATGGCGAGGCCAAGACCTTGGCCCCCTGTTTCGCTTGATCGAGAACGGTCAAGTCGGACAAAGCGTTCAAAGATATGTTCGCGCTCTTCCGCGGGAATCCCAGGGCCGTCGTCTTCGACGATGAGTAAGCTGCCTCCCTGAGTAGCTTTCACCGAAATCCAAATGTTTCCGCCGCGCGGGGCGTAACGTGACGCATTGGCCATGAGGTTGAAGATTACCTGCACAACAGCAGAGGCCTCTCCCCATCCCTGGATTTCGGGGGTGCAATCAAGGTGCAGGGTTTGACAATTTTCATGAGAAACGGCCTGGAAGAGATCGGCAACGTGCTCCAGAAGCGGACACCACTGAAAAAAAATCGAGCGTGCAAGGGTCGTGCGCAGATCTTCAAGTTGACGGAGTGAATCGACAATTTTCTCAAGCCGGAGAGTTTCCGAGTATACAGCTTCCAAAGCTACCTTTTCCACAGGAAAAATACCATCAATCATCGCTTCAAGAGTCCCTCTCATCACCGTCAGGGGCGTTCTGAGCTCATGCGCTGCGTCAGCTAGAAGCTCAGCTTTTCGCGACTCACTGGCTTTAAGGGAATTCCCTAGGGATCGGAAGGCTTGGGCCAAGGTTTGGACTTCACGGGGGGCATGAGAGGGGACGCTCCATGACCACTTTCCTTTTGAAGCTTTTTGAGTTTCCTCAACCAGAGTTTTGAGCGGACGAGAGATGCTTGCCCCCAACCAGAAAGCAAGAGGGAGAGAAAGGGCTAAACTGGCTAAAAACAGAACCAACAATAAAACCGCCATATCGAAGAGAAAAGCTTGGTGATTCATCGTTAATGCAGGATCCACCATGGTCCCGACTAGTAGGTAACCGATCTGTTTTCCTTGCTGATTATGGAGCTTAACGGCGTTGATCAGGTGTTCAGGGGGATGGAGGGTACCCAATAAAACGCGCTTGGAATCCAGAACAACGTGCCTCGAATTGTCCAAGACGACAATTCGTTCTTGGAGGCGGTTCATTCCTCTCTTAGATGAGTCAATTAGGTAAGCAAAAGGCGGCCGAGAAAGCACGGGCGCTAGGTCTTGCCAAGAGCCGGTCCGCTGGTAATCTTGCTCTAAAACAGAAGCGTATTCGTGGGCTTTGCCGATGTCTCCCTCATAAACATAACTACGAAAGCCAAACTCCATCGCCAGCAGGATCACGAGAAACAGGGGGATGAAAACAAGGGCTAAGAAAACAACAAAACGCGTAAAAACTGCTTGTCCCAGGGACCGACCTGTCTCAGTCACGGATAAGCCTATACCCCACACCTCTGACAGTTTCGATGTATCGAGGTGATTTAACGTCGTCGCCAAGGGTTTTGCGAAGATTCTTGACGTGCACGTCGATCGTCCGCTCGTACCCCTCAAAAGAAGTTTCACGAACCGATTCAAGAATTTGCGACCTGCTCCAAACCCTACCGGGTGAACTTAGGAAGAGGAGGAGGATCTGAAATTGTACAGCAGTCAATTCGAGGGCAACATGGTTTCGAGTGACTCTGAAGGCGTCAACGTCCACGATGAGATCTTTCCAGGTCAGGACACGGGAAGTTGTCAATTCTTCAGTATTCCGCACGCGTCTCAGCACAGCCTGGATTCGTGCTGTCAACTCCCTCAGACTAAAGGGCTTGGTGATGTAATCGTCAGCGCCTAATTCAAGACCTAGAACCTTATCGGCCTCTTCATCCCTGGCCGTCATGAACAAAAATGGGGGCCCGGAAAGCGACCAAAGGTGTTTGGCAAGCTGAAAACCGTCTTGTCCGGGCATCATCACGTCCAGCAAAACCAGATCGGGACCTTGGTTTTCGATGGCCGTCATGGCTTGGACTCCGTCACTCACCGCGAGAGTTCGGAAACCCATCTTCACCAGGTAATCGCACACCATCTTACGGATTTTTTCTTCATCATCCGCCACAAGAATCAAGGGTGACATAAGTTGATTCTACTCTTCTCAAGAGTGATCCGCTAGAGTTGATGCACGGTTTGAGGACACTTCACAGAAACCCTCTTAATCCGACACAACTCCGACACAACTCCGACACAATCCGTTTACAACGGTAATCGGCATGCTGAGTGTCAACGGCTCCACAGCTCAGGTCTGAGTACATAACTGGCACGGGTCTTACATCAAGAGGGAGTCCGACTGAATTCCCTGAATTTTGTCTCTTTTCCCTTTCAGGAATTTTCCATGGTCTGCCGGACCAAACGATCACAGTACTCGTTATCGGGGTTGCCGGCGTGACCTTTGACCCAACTCCAGCGCGGGTGAAGTTTCAGGTCGAGTTCCCTGAGCCGCTTCCAAAGTTCCTGGTTCTTGACAGGCTCCTTGGCGGCGGTCTTCCAGCCGTTGGCCTCCCAGCCTTTGATCCAGACCGAGATGCCGTTTTTGACGTACTGACTGTCGGTTCGGATCTCGACTTCGGGGGCAGCCTTTTCACACCGTTGTTCCACAGCTTCCAAGGCTCGAATGACCGCCAGGAGCTCCATGCGATTATTGGTAGTGACGGGTTCAAAGCCGCTTCCTTCAAAAGCCACCTCCCCCGATCTGGCCAAAAAGGCCCAGCCGCCCTTTCCTGGGTTTCCCAGGCAACCCCCGTCCGTATGGATCAGAATCTTCTGCAGAGGAGTTGGGTTCCGCGTCGGCACGGTCTTGCTTCCTTTTTGGGCAAGAAATTCTCCCAAGGCTGAAGTAAGCCGACTCAAGCACGCGGGCACCTCGCTCTCCGGAGCGCGGCGTAAGGCATCCAGATTTTCTTGAAACGCTCCAGGAAGGCGCTCACACAAAGAGTGAGCCCTTTCAACGAGCCGCTTTTCACCAGGGTGAGGAACCTTGTTGAAAGCAAAAAGCACGTCAAAGTAAGACGCCAGAAAAGCGTCGGTTCGGTGGCGGAGGGCAATCCAGTCCCCGCGGTCTAAAGCCGTCTCGGCCTGCTTGGGGTAGGCCGAGACGCTTTCACCTAAAAGAGGCCAGTTTCTGCCGATGATGGACTCGGCCAAGGCTTCAGGATAGGGAATTGAGAATCTTTTTTTCAGCTCGTCGAGTTTTCCTTGCCGATCAAAAAGGATAACACTCATGCTCAAAGATCCCCAAACACAGGTAGAGTAGCCGGTCCGAGGCTGAAAACCTTCGACAAGACCTGCTACATCGTGTTCAAACTCTGACGTTACCCTGAAGATGAGCTCGACAACAGTTCCGTCGTTCAGAACAACGTCGTCTTCCACCTCCCAAAACGTGTTGCCTACCTCGGACCTCCTGCACACTGGTTCCAGAATCTTCCGGCGGTTTTCCAAATCTGGGATCTTTTCGACGTAGACATAAAGATCAAAGTCAGATCGGGCGTCAGCTACCCCCTGGGACCTTGCCCCGCCCAAGGCGATCCCTTCGACCCCCGATAGAGCTGCGAATTCATCAACAATTTTTTGAACCAGGGGAGGAAGAGAAAATTTCACAGTTCACCTCGTTTCTTTTTTGAGCTCTTCCATGACGCGCAGGATCTCGGGCAGAAGCTGTTTTTTTCTTGAAACCACACCCGGCAAATCGTAGAGTTGACCGGTTTTTTTCTGGTAAATGAGATTTTCCTCGGCTTTTTCAAAAGGCGTCATGATCAATAGACTGTCTTCTTTGACCACGTCCGTGACGAGCAGCATCATCCAGTCCAACCCCTGTTCCGAACGCACCTGTTCCAATGCGGCCAAAAATCTGTCCTGCACGAGGGGAACTTCTTCCAAAGAGACCGTTTCCACCTGGGCGATGCCCGTAGCCAGGCCGAATTCCCTGTAGATTTTAAAGTCTCCCGTCACCGTTGCCAGTGGGTCCAGTTGCCCCAGGGTTGTCATCGTTGCTAACATTTCCTGAAAGTAGTGATTCCAGTCCAACCCGGCGATCTTGGCTAAGTCATCGGCGGCGATTCGGTCTTCGAGTGTGGCCGTGGGGGACTTAAAGGCCAGGGTGTCGCTCAAAATTCCCGATAAAAGCAAGATCGCCCGTGATTTCTCAATGTTCAAACCGTGCATGCGGTAGTGCTGGTAAACGATCGTGCAGGAACTGCCCAGAGGTTTTGAAAATACATAAATAGGGGCGTTCGTCTTTTCAGCCCCCAGGCGGTGGTGGTCAATAATTTCACAGATTTCGGCCTCATCGGCACCGGCAATACTCTGAGCTACCTCATTGTGGTCGATTAGGATGAGCTTGCGCCGAGGCTTTTCCAGAAAACTTCCTCGGGTGACCACGCCAAGGAACCGCCCGTCCTCCAGGACCGGAAGTCCCCTCAAATCTGAGGCTAAAAGGACTTTTTTGGCTTCGTCAAAAAGATCGTCGTGCTGAAGAACCAAAGGGTCGATGTTCATGATGTGCTTGACAGGGGCGCTCAGCCACAGCCCACGGATCGTATCGGTAGTGTCGGAACCCGACAAATAGATCGTCCCCTCGTAGGCGTCCAGGTCGGCGTCGATCACTGGGGTCTGAACGACGTTGGTAATCACGATCAAGGGAAACTGGTTGCGGACGGCGTGGGCGATGATGCGCTTGCGATCCCCAACAACAAGAACTGGACGGTCTTCAAGGAGGGAGTCCATGCGCTCAATACTTTTCTCGTAGTCCATGGAACCGATCATGATCGGTGCCTTGAATTCCTTCGTTTTTCCTTTTTTGAGAAACCGTCCCGGAAGCACACGTTCGAGGTTGTCGATGAAAAAGGTGTAGCTTTGTTTCTTTTGCTCCACGTTGGTTTTAATAAAGTAAGACGCGATCTCGTGAATCCCGATCACTCCCAGAAAATTGTTCTTCGTGTGAAAAACAGGAATTACACTCACCATTTTTGAATCCACCTCCCGGATGGCTTCCAAAATAGGTTCATTCTCGTCGAGGGTTAATCCGTCACGCCGGGCAACGTCGATCACTCGGGTGTAAACGTCTTTCAGAAATTCTGGAGGAGCAACCCCTGCTTTTTCAAAAACAAACTTGGTCTGTGGGTTCAAAACACCGCAGACGACTCCTTTGTAAATGTGAGCCGGGTCGATCTGGGACTTAAAGTCGGCATAACACACGGCAGAGCACACGGCATCGGTATCGGGATTACGGTGCCCTGTGACGATGATTTCCGAAAATGACATAGGCTCTCCTGGAAAAGTTAAGAGTATAACTATTCTAAAGGCGTTTCGGTAAAATCCTCAACCATTTTGTTCAACTAAAAATTTCGAGGTAACCGGAAATACAAAGGGTGTCCGAGACAAGATTAAGTATTTTCTGTTTGAAAAGAAAAAACAGGGGAAATAACAAAAAAAGCCACCCCTTTTGGGGTGGCCTTCTCTGAATTTCAAAAGAACTATTCCATTAACTCGGAGGGACGGCGTGCCGTATTGCCTGTTTTTTCACAAACAGCAACGTGCCGCATTTTACCATTCTCAAAAACGGACTTCATGCGGATCTTTCCGCCCCACTTGCTGACGAGCTCTTGAGCGCCTTCACGGCGAGCGTTCTTTGAAATGGCCTTCTTTGCCATGGCGAACCTCCGATAAAATCAACTCAAACTACTTGAATTCGGCTAGAATGTCAAGAAGCGGGAGAGTTTGGACCGAAGCCAACCACAGTCCCAGCCCCAGGCTCAGCAAAGCTGCAAGTAAAATGCGTCCTCTCCCGGGAGCCCGGGGCTCAGCTGCTGGAATAGGCGGTGCCTCGGACTCAGGGAAGGTTTCTTCTATCGGCGCGGCCACCTGGGGTCTTTTGAGAGGATCCTGGCGGGTCTTGAACGAAGCGAGATCAACGTTATCCACGCCTAAGGGCCAAACGAAGTGGGGGTTCTCTAAATCTTTAAGCGTAAACGGAATCATCGGAAGTCGTTCCAGACTTTCTTCCTGTGCACCTCTTAAAAAAGCGGGCTCAGGCATTTGTGACAGTCCCTTTCCCCTGAGCTTCAACGCCCTTTTCAGGAAAGAGTTGCTCTGGCGGGTCAACATCTCTTTAATTTCCAAACTAGAAGGACGAAAACCTGGAGCAAACACGCCAAAATAGCCAAAAGGGTAGAGTTTCCAAGCTTCAAAAGAAACCTCAAGCGGGCCGCTCACCAAGATTTTTTCGTCTTTGAGCCAAGCCAGCCAGTCTGATAAAAGAAATTCTGGAGACGTGGGCTGGGAGGTCCAATTCCAGTAGCCGAGCCAAGCTCCAGGATGAGCCGTTAGGAGAGTCTGAATCTCGTCAGACACGAGCAGGTTCAGCTCCCGACCTCCCTCACCCAGGACCGGAGATCTTACTCCCGTGACAACCTTGCCCACGGGATCTAGGAAAATTTCAGAAGGGGAGAAGAGTCGGCTCAGCTCCTCTTGAAGTACTTCTGGGTCAGGGCTTAAGCCGGCTGTCAAAAAAGTCTCAAGCTTTTGAGCTGAAAACCAGTCGCAGAGGGTCTGAAGCTCAAGTCTCCGAGCAGCAATCCGGTCGGCGCTGAGCGTATTCCAGGCGGCAAACTTGGCTTCGAAAAACGAGGACCAGAGATTTTCCAACGCGGCACCTCCCCCTCGTACTTATCGGCGTGTTGGAGAAAAGCTTCATTCCCATTCGATCGTTGCCGGAGGTTTTGACGAAATGTCGTAAACCACCCGGCCGATGGCTTTAACTTGATTGGTTATGAGGGTGGAAATTTCTAAAAGATCTTTTGTTGGGAAAGGATAGACGTCGGCCGACATCCCGTCTTTTGAAACCACGGCGCGCAACGCCAAAACCCAACCATAGTCACGCGTGTCTCCCGTGACACCCACCGATCTCACAGGGAGAAGAACGCAGAAAGCTTGCCAGATCTCGCGGTACAATCCACGGCGCTTCAGCTCCGAGACGTAGATCCAGTCAGCTTCGCGCAAAAGCTCACACTTTTCCCGGGTGACTTCCCCTAAAATCCGAATTCCCAGTCCAGGACCGGGAAAAGGGTGCCGCCAGACAATCGATTCTGCCAGCCCAAGTTTTTCACCCAGAACGCGCACCTCGTCCTTGTAAAGCATCTGGAGGGGTTCCACGATGAGACCCGCTTTGCGTTTAGCTTCAACCAAGGGCGTCCCCACGTTGTGATGGCTTTTGATCACGTGAGCTTTTTTCCCGACACCTTTTCCGGATTCGATCAGGTCCGTGTAGAGCGTCCCCTGGGCCAAAAAGTAATTTCCAAGACTCAATCGAGAGACCTCGGCCTCCTGCACCCGGATGAAAGTGTCTCCGATCGCCTTGCGCTTTGCTTCGGGTTCGGAAAGACCTTTTAGGGCCTCTAGAAATTGCTCTTCGGCGTGGACAATATGAAGATTCTGAGCCCCCAGAGCCTTCAGGTTTTCCGAGACTTCGGCTGACTCTCCTTTGCGCATAAGGCCAGTATCGACGTAGAGCAGATGAACCTGCGCGGGGTCAAGAATTTTTAATAGCATGGCCCCTGCAACCATGGAATCAACCCCGCCAGAAATCATCAAAAGAACGGTTTCCTTTTTGACTTTCTGGCGGATTCTCACACCCTCCTGTTCCAGGTAGAGCTCCATGTTCCATTCTTTTTTGGCTCTGCAGATACCAAAAGCAAAGTTCCATAAGATGGTGTTCCCGAACTCACAGTGGCTGGTCTCAGGGTGGAACTGAATTCCCCAAAATTTGTGGGCAGAGCTCCACGCTGCTGCTGGATGGTTATCGGACTCACCGAGGGTTTCAAAGCCGGGAGCCAGGTTGTGGACACTGTCCCCGTGACTCATCCAGGATACAAAGCCAGTCGGAACTCCCTCAAACAGCGGGTTTTGGGTTGTCAACGTCACAGGGACACGGCCATATTCCTTGACAGGGAGTGAGCGAACCTCGCCGCCCAGCTGGTGCGTCAAAAGCTGAAAACCGTAACAGATTCCCAAAATAGGGACTCCGGATTTCAGCAGCTTAGGATCAACCTTGTGAGCGTCGTCTTCATAGACAGAGTAAGGGTAACCTGAAAGGATGATCCCC
>JABEVL010000002.1 GCA_013043995.1 Spirochaetales bacterium
GCTGACTACCTCCTCTTGCGTATTTTCACCCTGGAAGGGAATTCCCAAAATCTGGGAGATCTTCAGAAAAAATCTCTGCAGGTGGGTGCTACAGGAAACTCCCTTGTTTTTCAGTCCCGCCTGTGGGCCGATCACGAAACCGTCCCTCAAACCTGGCCCCCGGCTTATGCCCCCTACTCGTCGGAGTTGCAAGAAAAACTCGCCAGCTGGTTACCCTTGCCCCCCACCACGGCCGCTTGGGACCCCAAGGTACCTGAACAGACACGGTCCTACCTTTCGACCTTGGACGTTCAGGCAAGTTTGTCCCAAGTTTCCGAACGGTCTCTACGAGCTGATTCAAGCGTTTGGCGGGACCTTCTGATGACAAAACTCCAGATCGTCTTTTTTGGCTTTGACGAAGCGACCGTGGCCCAAAGGTACCAACTTGCCGAAGACCTGATCTCAGCGGGAAGGCTGTCCAGCGCCGAGGAGCAACTGCAAAGGGTCTTGAAAATGGATCCTTGGAATAATTCGGCTCGCTTTCGCTTAGGCAACGTTGCCCAGATGTTGGGCGATTGGAGACAGGCCATGGACCTCTACCAAAGAGTCTTTCAAACGGACCCGAAATATTCCAACGCCGCCAGCCTTTACAACAAGGTCGCTCGCCAGCACCCTTGGGTTCTTTCAGCGCAAGACAAGGAGTTTTTAGATTCGCTTCGGTACCAGCGAACGTCTGACCTGACGATCCAGAAAGATCTCTGGCCAGGTCTTTTTGGGCAAGTGGATTACGGAACAATTTCAACGGCTCTTCACGACCACAACGGGGGATACCAAGAGATACACACCTTGCTCCAACTGGAATTTCAGCCTTGGGGCTCTTTGTTCACCCTGACACCGACCGTCGGGGGTTCCTACTGGAGCAGTGTTTACCGCTACGGGGCCACGCCGGCCTTCGGGCTGGACGCCCGCTGGGGCACAACCGCACTGAATTTGGATGCTTCTTACATGGGAAGTGTCCTTCCGGATTCGCGCCTGGACGAGGGTCCCGACCTGTGGGCGCATACCCTTTCCGGGGCGGCGTCCTACCAGCTGACACTCCCTTCAACCGGGACTCTCCAGTCGCTCTCGGGGCGAAGCTGGGCACAGTATCAAATTTTAATGGGGGACGGAAACACGATTCTGACCGCCAGTCAGGACGCCGCTGCCGTCTTTCACGTTGCTGACAACCCTTGGACGGTTTTCCAGCTTTTGGCCTCCGGAGTGTGGGAATCTGCCAGAATTTCTCCGGCTCCTCTCGATCAAGAAAATGAAAACCGCTATTACGCTCCCCAGGGCGATCTTACCCTCAAGGGAGGGGCGGCCTTGTCGACCTGGATCGGACTTGGAAACGGTGCGGTTTTGGGTTGGACGCTGCGCGGCGCCTGGGGGCCTTACTGGCAGGACTTTGGAACGGGAAATTCGGTCCAGTACCTTGTCAACGAAGTGGAAACTCGTGGGGAGTTAACCTGGGGGGACTGGTCCGCGTTTGTCGACCTGTACTACTCCAAAACGCCGATCGCCACCGACTCCAGCTATTGGTCGTCGCAAGCGACGATCGGTCTGAGCGCTAAACTCCCCAACTATATTATTCCTTAGGGAGCCCACCACGCCGGAATTTTCGGGTTTTATTTCGAAAAGAGTCGACGCTTGTGGAGGAGAATAAAAAAAGCTCCCCGGGGGGAGCTTGAAAAGCCGTTTTAATTCGGTTAGTTAGTTTTTTTCGACGTACATCACGCGTACCTGCTTGATCAACCCCTCGCCCTCGCTTTCTGTTTTTATATCCGACATATCGTTGAGGGCCGTGTGGATCAGGCGTCTTTCAAACGGATTCATGGGCTCAAGCAGGCGACTTGTCCGGGTGCGTCGTACCTGTTGAGCCGTCCTTAACGCCAAATTGACAAGGTGGTCTTCACGCCGGTTACGGTAGTTTTCAGAATCCAGAACAACTTTCAAAACCTTTCCTTCCCCGTCCAAAAGGTTCATTGCGTAAACATTGGCTAAAACCTGGAGAGCGTCCAGATTTTTTCCGTGCTTTCCGATCAAAAGGTTCGCGTCTTCACTCAAAAGATCGAGAATAACCTTGTTCCGTTCACGCCCGGCGAGGGTCACCTTGGCGTAAAAGCCCATCTTTTTGATCAGGGTTTCTACAAAAAGGACGAGTTTTCGTTCCATCTCCGGATCGGGTTCGTAGGGCTCACCGATTTCTTCGTCAACAGCCTGGGGCCCGGGTTCTCCCGTGTGGACACGAATTCTGAAGGAGCTCTTTTTAAACAGCCCCTTGCGGCCTGAATCGAGAATCTCAACGTCAAACTCGCTTTCATGCAGTCCCAGTTCGGCCATGGCCTTGGCGATCGCCTCTTGTTCTGTCTTCCCCTCAAATTCGTAAATCATCCTTACCTCCGTCCTTTTTTAGATGGAACAATTTTGAGTGCGGCATTGGGCTTTTTGAAATGCTTGTTCACATAACTCTGCTGAAAAACCGTCAAAATGTTCTGCACACACCAATAAACCATCAAGCCCGAGGGCATGGCGTACAACATAAAGAAGAAAATAATCGGAATACCGTAGGTCATGATCTTCATTTGGGAAGTTTGACCCCCCGCCGGTTGACTCAACGACGAGCTCCAGATCTGAGTCCCAACCATGATAAACGGCAAAAGATGCAAAGAAGTCCAGTTCAAGAAGGGGATCGGAAAGCCCCAGCTAAAAATCACATCGGGGACGGAAAGGTCGGGAATCCATCCAGGAATAAACATGGCGCCGCGCAGGTCAAACTGGTTTTGAAACATACCGTAGAGGGCAAAAAACACAGGTATTTGAAGCAACATCGGCAAACACCCGCCCATGGGATTGACGCCTTCCTTTTGGTAGAGGGCCATGGTTTGCTCATTGAGTTTCTTGGGATCGTCTTTGTACTTGGCCTGGACCTCTTTCAACTTGGGCTGCAAGGCCTGCATGGCCGCCGAGGCTCTGTAACTTTTTTGCGTCAACGGCCACAAAACCAGCTTGATCAAAAGGGTTAAAATGATGATCGCCACGCCCCAGTTTGGAATCAAAAAGACGATTCCCTGAAGAACCCATTTCAGAATGACCTCAAGCCAGCCTAAAAGAAAGTTGTCTTCCTGGACTCTTTCGAGTTTCAGGTCGGTCATTTTGAAAGCGTTTGTGTCGGCCTTGTCGTATTTTTTAAGTATACTGTCTTCTTTCGGACCTACGTAAAAGTGAAAAATGTCTTTTGTCGTCGAACTTTGCAACGCCGGCCGTGAAAATGCCAAACGGGCGACTTGCTTGTCCCCTTCCCCGTTTTTGTCTGAAAAAGTCGTTTCGTACGTCGTTCCATCGGGAACACCGATCACGGTAAAATACTTTCCAACGATTGCTGCCCATTTTAAATCTTCGTCAAAAGATTTCGTTTCATTGTTAAAAGCTTCGTCTTTCCTGTTATTGCCTTCCAAACGATAAAACTTTCTGTACTCCACAGATCCATCAAGCTTTGTAAAAGAGGGACCGATCTGGGGGCCATAAGTCAGGGTGTAGGCAAATCGCCCCTTGGAAAGGTCCGGGATGGTGCCGTTCAAACTCTTTGTGGTCACGTCAACTTCGATCATGTAATCGTTGTTGTGAAAGGTAAAAGTCTTTTCAAGGGTAAAAGGAACTCCTTTTTCGTCCAGAAAGTTCTGGGAAAAACGATACTTGTGAGGACCTAACTGTTCGACTTGAAAAAGAGTATTAATCGCCGGTTTGCCAAAGCCGCCAAAATCCGTTTCAAAAGCATCCCCGGTCCCCCACTGTTTGGCGACCATTTCAACGGGTTTTCCGTTATCAAGGTGCTTCTTGAGTTCTATTGAAGTCGCCACGGCTCCTTCGTTGGAAAGGGTGACCCGCATCAAGTTGGTTTCCACCACCACGGTTTGCGGAACGGCCGCTAGAGCTTGCAAAGCAGGAACGTCCCCGTGAGGAGCCAGCTGAGGGGTCTGAGCGGGCGCAGCCGGCGTCATCTGAGTGGTCTTGGGGGGTAACGGCGGCGGCGCTGTCTTAGGGAAAAAAACCCCCTGGATAATAAAACTTCCCGCAACGACAGCGACAGATAAAACGATCGCCAAGATGGTGTTTTTTTCCACATGAACTCCTTTCAGGGAACTGGATCGTACCCGCCCGGATTTCCCGGGTGGCACCGTAATATTCGACGTATGGCGAGTTTACCGCCTTTCCAAGCCCCGAATTTCCTTACAGCTTCAAGCCCGTAAGAAGAACACGTCGGTGTGAACCGGCATGAGGGAGGAAAAAGCCCCGAAAACCCGTACTTGTAAATCAACATAAACCCCAGCAAAGGGTAACTTAAAACTCGCGAAATCCAGCTAGGTTTCCAGTCTTGCTTTTTCCAAGAGTCGAAAGACTTGGTTTTCACGTTCATGGTAGCTGAAATCCCCGGGGTAGACGAGGATAACCACATCAAAACCCTTGGGGATTTTCCCTTTGTTGAGACGAAAAATTTCTCTGATTTGCCTTTTGGCACGGTTTCGTTGAATTGCATTGCCGAATTTCTTGGACAGCCCAACACCAAGTCTCGACCTGTCCAAGCTATTCGTCACAGCTAAAAGCTTCGCCCCCTGACAACTCACGCGCAAGGGGGACGAAAACACTCGCTGAAAATCTTGTTTCTTTTTTAGCCTTTCGCTTTTAGTAAGGCTTCTTCTCATCAGATACACTGAGTTTTTTACGGCCCTTGGCCCGGCGTCTGGCGAGAACCATGCGTCCGCCACGAGTTTCCATCCGCGCACGGAAGCCGAACTTCCTCGTTCTTTTAACACGGCTGGGCTGGTAAGTTCGTTTCACAATAACACTCCTCAAATAAAATCAAAATCGGGATGACTGGATTTGAACCAGCGACCCTCACGTCCCGAACGTGATGCGCTACCCCTGCGCTACATCCCGAATTTAAGCCTCGACAGAATATCTGATTGTGCTCTCTTTGCCAAGGGGCGCTATTGGGGTGTTTTTCGGATCATTTCTTCAAGCTTTCGGATCATTTCTTGCTTGGCACGTTCTTCTTCCGGGCTCAAATCCTGCTTTTCGGCAGTTGGTATTTCGAAATCAGCGGCCACAAAGGCTTCCCCGGATTTATTGGTTCGAAAGCGAATTGCTACCACTGAAAGTTCAGGAACGTGAGTTTTGATTGCTAGTAAAAGTTTCTCTTCTTCCCACAAAAGGATCTGCATCCAAGCCGGGTGGTCTGTTTCCACAGTAACTACGCCGTTTTTTAAGTCTCCAATACGGCAGTGCCTCCAGGGGCTTCTCTTAACCAGGGAGGGAATTGAATTCAGAATCTTTCGCCATCGATCGATCAAGGGAAAAAGTTCGTTCTTTTGGCTTCCCCCTTGCCGAGAAAGAATTTGATCCAAATAGTTTTTAATACGGTCATTTTCCATCTTTAAAAAACCTTCCTTGAACAACAGTGAGCCGAAGGGGATTTTCAGCCTGATAAGAACCCAGGTTTTCATCGGGAAGAAAAGTAAAAAAAATCTGTTCAGATAATGGAAGTTCCTGAAGAAATCTTCCTCTTTTTTCTTTATCGAGTTCCAGTAATACATCGTCCAGAAGTAAAACTGGTTTTTTTCCTGTTTTGGACTCGGCAAATCGGGCTTGAGCCACACGAAGTAAAAGTGAAAGGAGCCGAATTTGCCCCGTTGAGGCGAATTGTGAAAAATCCTTTCCCTGGACCTTGAAAACATACCTGTCTCGATGCGGACCGGTCATGGTAAAACCGCGTTCGCGTTCTTGATTTCGTTGTGCCTCAAGTTCCAGGATAACGGTGTCGGGATTTTGTTCTTTCCAGGAAGGTGAATACGTTATGAGACATTCTGCGTCAAGGCCTGAAACTTTTGAGAAAATTTTGGGAAAAATTTCATTGAACTCGGCGACGAGTTTTTCTCGTTCCCTCATCAGTTGAAGCCCTGTCTGAACTAACTTCTCTTCCCAAATCCTTAACGATACAGAATCTTCGCTCGAATTTAAGAGAAAGTTTCTTGTTCGAAGTATTTTCCTGTACTGGCGCAGGGCGTCGATATACAAAATATTGTACATCGAAAGGGCCTGATCAAAAAAAAACCGCTGGTGCTCGGGTGTACCCTGAATAAACTGGTAATCTTCATGGGTAAAGGCAACGCAAGGAAAAGCCCGAACCATTTCTTTTCGATCTTTTACGGGTTGTCCGTTCCATTCCAGCAGCTTTTCTGATCGTGTAAGTTTGACAGCTACGCTTTGAACGTCCGAAGCACGATAAAACTCCCCAAAAAGCGAAGCCTCTTGATGTTCACGCGAAACCAGATTTCTTTCGTTTTTCGTCCGAAATGAAGTTCCATAACATAAAAAATACAGAGCTTCCAAAAAATTTGTTTTTCCCTGCCCGTTTTCCCCAACCAGAAAGACTTCGTCAGCACCGTCAAGAGTTACCTCTTGATCCACAAGATTTCTAAATTGAAAAAAACGGACGCGGGAAAATCCCATCAATCCATCTGCATGGGCATGATGA
>JABEVL010000255.1 GCA_013043995.1 Spirochaetales bacterium
CCCCCGCGATCTGACGCTCTTTGACTTTTACCCTCAGACGTCGCACGTCGAGGCCGCGCTCAGGCTGGACTATGAAAGCTAAGCTCGGCGGGGTCGCTTTCTTGGCCTTTTTTTTGACGATCTCACTCTCGGCTCAGAGCCTCCAGGAGCGCCCGCTCGCTGGCCGTCTCGTCGGAGGCGCCTCAGAGCTCACCGGCGGCGAAGGTTTTCTTTTACCCTGCGAAGACGAAACTCTCAGCTGGATTTCGCCGCAGGGGCAACTCGTTGCCCAGTGGTCGGCCGACGAGCGTTTCACGGCCTGGGCCAGCGTCGGCCCCCAGCGTGTCAGCGTCATCCCCCTGCTTTCTGGCCGCGTCGTGGCCCTTCATTGGGGAAACCACGCCCTGAGGCCCTTTGCCCAGACCTCCCGCGACGCTGAACCTTCCATTCCAGCCGTCTTGGGGGACGCAGGGCGCTGGCTCTTGGGTTGGAACGACGGTTGGGTTTCCATTTGGTCGCCCCTCACGGGACACAAAATCGACGTTTTTCTCGGCGAAACGCCCCGAGCCGCCCTCTATGACCCGGGCTGGGGATTTTGGATTCGAACCCGGGCGGCCCTGGTTTTGGTCCGGCTCGAAGCCAATTTGACCCGTTGGCCCCTGCCTGAAAGCAAAAACCCCGGCACCTACTTTCTTGCCCAGGGCGCCCTGGGAACACTCTGGCTCGGCGGACCCGACGGGCTTTACCGTTTTCAGCCCGCAATCGGCAAAGCCGTTCACCTTGGTTCGTTTGACAGCCCTCTGCACGGCATCGCCCTGGGAGCCGACGACGGTCCCGTGGTTCTCGGGAATCAGACTCTCTTTTTTCTGGACAACACGGGCCTGGTCAAGAACTCGGTGGCCCTTCCCGCCGAGGCGCGCTCGGGTCCCATCTTGGACGACAAGGGCGGTTTCTGGGTTTATACGGAACGGGGACTTTTTTTTGGCCGTTCGGACGGCCGCCTCTTACGGTTTTGGCCGACCCCCTGGGGAGGGACCCCCCCTCTTTTAGCCAGCAAGGGTGATCTTTTGTGGGTGGCGTCGGATTGGGAACTTCGCCTTTTGAGCCATCAGAGTCCCCCCTACCTCAGCTGGAGCCAGGCGGGCGGTTCCCCCCAGCGTTCAAACTTTTGCCACCGGGGCGTTTCCTACAGGGATCGAATGAAAGCCTGGCAGGGCGAGCCCGGTTTTCAGGTTCTGGAGGCCTTACTTCAAGAGGGAACACGGGCTGGTCAAGAAAAAGCCCTGGAGCTGATCGAGGCCCGCCAAAAACAAGGCACCCTCATGACAGACTGGAGCTTTGCCAACTTGATCCTTCTGGGAATTGCCCGCTCGGGAGTCACCGACGTCCGCCTCGACAATGGCAGAATCGTCAACGACTGGCCCGATCTTCGCCTCAGGGCCTACAGGGTTTTAGCCCAAACGGCGACCCCCGAAGACCGGAATGAACTCATGGACCTGGTCGAAAGAGAGTACGAAGAACCCGATCAAAACGAAGGTGTCCTGGCCTTGGCCCACTCGGGACTGGACCCCGACGGGGAACTCACCCAACTACTTGAACGGCTTCGCCAAAAACACCCGGGCGACCAGGATCTCGCCCAGGCTCTTCTGGAAGCGGCACAGCGCATTTGGACCGTCAACGGCCCGGATGCTCCTTCAAACCTCGCTTCCTTGGTCAACAGCCTGTATCAGGGAAACTACCCGCGGGTCCTGCGTGTCCAGGCTGAAAAACTCTTTCAAAAGATGATTGAGTCCCCCTAGAAAGGCACGAGGGAGTTTGGTCTTGGAGTTCTTGATTGCGGTCAGTCCCAGAACCTGTTAGACTGATTTCCAAGGAGTCCTCCATGCCCAGGTTGCAAAGCCCTGATTGCCTCTTGAACGCCTTTATTTTTAAGGAATGGGAATTCGTCTCGGCCACAAGGAAGTACCTTTCTGACCTCATCCTAGGCATCTACAAGGATGAGAAAGAGAACCAGTTCTACGCTGAAAAACTGGCCACCGCCAGCTCGGAACTGATCGAGAACGCCTACAAGTATTCCCCGCAGGAAACGGATTTTCAGATCGTTTTGCAAAAATCCGAACAAGAAATTCTTTTGCAGGTCAGAAACTACGTTCAGGGCGACCCTGTGGCGACGGTCGCCGCGATTCAAAAAGAGATCGAACTGGTTTACGGGGATCCTGACCCGCGCGAGGCGTTCAAGAAAAAAGTCCTCGCCTCGCTTTCTGATCCCAATGGCAAATCCATGCTCGGCTACGCCAAAATTAGGCTTGAAACAGGAGGCTTGATCAGCGCAGAACTTGAAGACGACGGTTTGCTTCTGATCAGCGTGGTGTTCCCCCTGACTCCCTCGAACCGGTAATCACCCCCCCCTTTCTCAACCTTAGGGCAAAGCTTCGTCCTTGATCCCAAAAAGCGATGTGATCGGTTATTTCGCCGGGAGTTTCAATTTTTCCCAGCAATTCTCCACCGGGAAGCTGAAAGCGCTTGATGACTCCGTCTTCGGAGGCCGACCAGAATTCTTCCCCGCCGGGGGTTAGAGCTCCCGATGTCACGGCCCTGCGGTGAGCCCCCAGCGATACGAACTCGCTGAAACCGCCCAGGGTGACCAAGCCCGGACGCCGGCCTTCAAAAACCAGGCACAGGCAGCGTTCATGGTGTAAAATCTGGCGGATTTTTTCCCCAGAATCGATGAGCTCTTGTTTCACACGGGCTTCACGGACGTCCCAGACCGCCAGCCGGCCGCGGCCTTCGGCGAGC
>JABEVL010000256.1 GCA_013043995.1 Spirochaetales bacterium
AAGGAAACATTGCGGTTTGTGCATCAGAAAGCCGCCGAGGCCGAGCGCTTTATCCAGAACCTGCGTTTCAGGAAAAACACCCTTTTCAGGGTCTGCCGGGCCATCATGGAATTTCAGGCAGACTTTTCCGCAAGGGCCCGAAATATCTTCGCCCCCTGACCCTGAAAGACGTTGCCCAGGAGCTCGAGCTCAACGAATCCACGATTTCAAGGGTGACGACGGGGAAATACGTTCAAACCGACTGGGGAATCTTTGAGCTGAAGTATTTTTTTAGCAACGCGGTTTCAGCCTCGCAGCCCTATTCCAAGGAGGGAGTAAAGCAGACGATCAAAGAGATACTTGAGGAGCATCTGGACGGAAAAAAACTTTCCGACCAGAAGATTTCGGACCTTTTGGCCCGGAGAGGCATAGCGATTGCCCGACGGACCGTAACCAAATACCGCCAGGAACTAGCCCAGGCGGAAAGTTGACAAGCAAGGAGAACGATCATGACCCTGAGTCTGAAAGGTGTTCATTACGATATTAGCGACCGGACAAAAGAGTTTATTGACGATAAATTGGCCCACATCGACCCCTTTAAGGATTTGATCGTCAACGCCGACATCACGATCACCAAGGAAAAAACGGGCTACCGTGTCGAAAGCAACGTACACTTCCGTTGGGGAACCGTCGTCCACTTGCACGAGGTCGACCTGGAGCTCTACCCTGCCATTGAAAAGCTCATCGACAAGCTGGACGCCAAAGTCAGCAAGGAAAAGGAAAAGGTCAAAGACCATCACAAGGACGAGAAACTTCAAGGTCCGGAATAAGAAATGGGCATGCCGAAAAGCTTTACCGTACTCGACCTGCTTGACCTCGATCTGAAAGACCACAATGCCCTTCAGCTGGTTTGCATTTCGGGCCGCAAGGGGTTGACGCGCAGCATCACCCAGCCCGATATCAACCGTCCCGGTCTCGCCCTGAGCGGCTTCTTTGAAGATTTCAATTCCAGGCGGATTCAGCTTTTCGGCAACGGCGAAACTTCTTATCTCAAGTTATTGTCTCAAAAGAACTACTGGGACGATATCGAAAAATTCTTTTCCCAGCAGGTTCCTTGTTGCATCTTTTCCAACGCCTTCCACCCCGAGCCTAAATTTCTTGAAATCACCGAACGGCACGGGTGTCCTGTCCTAGTTTCCGAACTCAACTCCTCGGACTTCACGGTCAGGATCATCCGGGCTCTCGACGATGTTTTTGCCCCCCAGCGCACCATCCACGGTGTTTTTGTCGAGGTTTCGGGGATGGGGGTCCTCATCCGCGGAGACAGCGGCGTTGGAAAAAGCGAGGCCGCCCTGGAGCTGATTGAACGGGGCCACCGTTTGGTCTGCGACGACGCCGTTGATATCCGGTGCGTGAGCGGCAACACCTTGTTGGGAAAACCCGTCAACCCGGCTCTGGGCCACCACCTGGAGGTCCGGGGCATCGGGATCATCAATGTAGCCCAACTTTTCGGGGTCGCCGCGATCCAGTACCAGAAGGAAATCGAAATGGTCATGGAGCTTGAGATCTGGGACCCGCAAAAAGAATACGAGCGCCTGGGTAAACACGATAAGACGACCGAAATCCTCGGCGTCAAACTCCCTTCGATGGAAATTCCCGTCAAACCCGGGCGAAACATCGCCATCATCATCGAAACTGCCGTCATGAACCACAGGCTCAAAAAGATGGGGATTCATTCTTCACAAGAATTTCAAGAAAACGTGATTCAATGGCTTGAAAGTGAGAACGCACGTAACGTATATTTACGCAAAACAAAGGGCGAACCAGCCCAATGATCGAGGTTTCGTCATAATGGTGGAAAAAGTAGTGACCGTGAAGAACCGGGCCGGGATTCACGCTCGGCCGGCCGGCATGATCGTTACTCTGGCCAACAAATTTGAGTCCCAAATTTTTATCGAAAAAGACAACGACAAGATTAACGCCAAATCGATCATGGGTTTGATCACCCTGGGCGTTCTTTGCAACACTCCAATCAAAATTTCTGCCACGGGTCCTGACGAACAAAAGGCTGTCGACGCTATTGCGCTCCTGATCGACAACCGCTTCGAAGAGTGAGAGGGGGACCGGCTATGCCGGTAAGTCTCAATGCAAAATGACCTCTCCAGTTCCAAGCGTCTCGGACCTTTTTTGAGCCTTCTTTTTCTTTTCATCCTCCTTATCGCCTTGACGCTTTTCCTTTCCCAGCAAGTACTTTCCGACATCGCCCGCGGGGTTTCCGTTTTCGATACAGCCTTTGTCCCCATGGTAGCCATTTTGCCCCTGACCCTGTTGGGTGCTGTCGCCTACCAGGGTATCCGGTTGTGGCGTCAGCGGCGGGAAAATCGTCCAGGAAGCAGGCTCAAGCTACGCCTCAGCCTGTTTTTCAGCCTGGCGTCCATCCTGGCTTCGGTCCCCCAGGGCCTGCTCTCGGTGGGTTTTATCGACACCACCATGCGTTCCTGGCTGGGCCCCGCCTTTGGTCAGGCTCTCGAGAACGGGTTGAATACGGCGCTTGAATTTCACCAGTCACGCGTCGAAGGCCTCAAAACAACCGCCAATTCGCCTTTCCTGCCCGAAATCGTCCGCCGTACCCTGGCTCAGCCGACTCCGCACAATCTTTCCCAGATCCTCGAAGAATACGGTCTGAGGCCCAGCGCCTTTGAGATCTACACGTCCAGGGGTAAACTCGTCGTCAGAACCGGCGTCAGCCCCGCTTTCTGGGACGCTTCAAGCCCTATTCCCGCGCAGGATGGGCCGCTTCCCAAGGAAACACGCGCCGGCTCGACGATTTTGCGCCAGCTTCGTCACGTCTCGGTCGGGAACAAAACCTACACGGTGTTTTTGTCGGCGGTTCTTCCCCCTGCCTTCGACACCGCGACCGACAACCTGACCCGGGCCCTGGCGACCTACCACAGGCTGACCCATTACGAGCACACCTTCAGGACCCTGGTTTTATTCTTTTACCTGATGTTCGCCGCCCCCATCCTTCTGATTGCCCTTTTGATCGGCTTTACCCTGGGCGACGACCTGATCCGTCCCCTGATCAACCTCGAAAACGCCACCCGCCGCGTCGCCGAGGGGGATTTTGCCGTGAGGATCCTCACCCCCGAACACGACGAGCTGGCCTTTCTCGCCACCTCCTTTAACTCGATGACCGCTGAACTCGCCCTTTCAAGGACCAAGCTCCAACAAACCGAAAAAATCACCGCCTGGCAGGAAATCGCCCGCCAGCTCGCCCACGAGATCCGCAACCCGCTGACTCCGATCCGCCTTTCTGCCGAGCGCATCCGGCGGCGGCGTGAAAC
>JABEVL010000257.1 GCA_013043995.1 Spirochaetales bacterium
CCCCTGGAGTGGAAACTTCTTGTCGTCTTTTCTCGTTACCCTGGAAAAATCCTCACGACGACCTTCCTTTTAAAAGAAGTCTGGGGACAGGAATCGAACCAGCAACGCCACTACGTCCGCATTCTTACGGCGGGGCTTCGCAGAAAGCTCGAACGTGACCCCTCCAACCCTGAATTCTTGCACACAGAGGTGGGTATTGGCTACAGATTTTTCAACTAAGCACCCGCAAGTCCGGGCACGGGGCTCTTTACAAACGATCCAAGAGAACCTAGCCTTACTGAAAAAGTAAGAAATTATTTCCTCGATTGTGCGGGGAAAAAGGAGCTTTCATGGCACGAACGTCAACGTACCTGAACTTTGCGCGGCACACCGAAGAAGCTTTTCTCTTTTACAAGAAAGTCTTCGGGACAGAGTTTTCAGGTCCTCCTCAACGGCTGGGTGAGGTACCTCTGATGGAAGGACAGCCCCAGATCGCTGAATCGGATCAGCGGCTTATCATGCACATCGAGCTGCCGATTTTGGGCGGCCATGTGCTCATGGGAACCGACGCTCCGGAGTCTATGGGTTTCACACTGCACTCCGGAAACAACGTCTACCTGAATTTGGAACCCGACACGCTTGCCGAAGGGGAGCGTTTATTCCAGGTTCTTTCTGAAGGAGGCCAGGTCAAGGAGGCGCTCCAGAAGAGGTTTTGGGGTGCCTGGTACGGAAGTTTGACCGATCGCTTCGGCATTCACTGGATGGTCAACTGCCCGGTTGAGGGCTAAAATCACGATCCCCAAAAGGAGCTTCTCCCATGAAACAGCTGATCCAACCCTGCTTTTGGTTTGACAAACAGGCGTCTGAGGCCGCCGCCTTTTACAGGTCGGTCTTTCCCGACGTCGAAGTTCTATCCGCGGGAGAAACCGTGGTGAACCTGAAAATTGCCGACCAGCGTTTGATGCTCCTCAACGGGGGGCCGTACTTTTCCGTCAACCCCTCAATTTCGCTTTTTTACCACGCCGCCGACCGTCCTGAAATCGACAGGCTCTGGCAAGCCCTCCTCGTGGGGGGTGAAGTCCGCATGCCGTTAAAAGAGTACCCGTTTGCTCCGCGGTACGGCTTTCTTGCCGACCAATTCGGGGTAAATTGGCAGCTGATCTTGCCAAGGGAGTCCCCGAGACAGAAGCTTCACCCTTCGTTGATGTTCACTCAAGACCGCTGCGGAAGGGCGGAAGAAGCGATTCAGTTTTACACGAACCTGTTCCCCAACTCCAGCGTAGGCTTTTTAAGCCGTTACGGCGCCGGAGCTGAACCCGACAAGGAAGGTGCTTTGAACTACTCCACGTTTGAACTTGGAGGCCAATGGTTCAGCGCCATGGACAGCGCCCAACGTCACCCCTTCACCTTCACCGAAGGTGTTTCGCTTTTTCTTGAGTGTGACACCCAGGACGAGATCGATTTCTATTGGTCCCGCCTGGGCGATGGAGGATCAGAAAGCCAGTGCGGTTGGCTCAAGGACCGTTTTGGCTTGAGCTGGCAGGTCGTACCCAAAATCCTGGGCGAGTTGATGGCGGACCCCGAGCGGGCTCAGCGCGTCGTGAAGACTTTTTTGCCGATGAAAAAACTCATCATCGACGAATTGATCCGGGCTTAGTCACGTCAGCGTCAGAGAACCGGGGATTCCTTGAGCTCCCTTGCCGGCGGAATTCAGCTTGACCGCCCGCAAATCCTCAGGTTCAATCAAGGCATGAATCCCTATGCGATCTACACGGCTTCCGACAAAAAGTACGGCGACTTTCTGATCGAACACTGGCTGGCTTCGCTGAGAGCAACGACAGACCTCCGTCAAATTGACGTCAGGGTGCTGGATTTCGGCCTGTCCTTAGCGCAACGCTCCTACCTGGAACACGAGGGTGTGGGAGTTCGCAGGTGCCGCCGGGACGGCCACGTCACGGTGGTACGGTTTCGAGAACTGGCCGAGGACTTGAGCGCGTTGCCGTACGAAACGGTGATGGCTTGCGACGGTGGCGACATCATTTTTCAAGACGACATTTCCCCGCTGTTCCGGCAGAATCCCCATGTCTTTCGGGCCGTTACCGAAGATTTGAAGTCGGGGTTCGAGTTCTTTTTATCAGAAGATTTCTTTTCACGCTCAAGCCTCAAAGAAATGAAAAGCCTCATCAGCGCAAAACCACAGATCAACGCTGGCTTGATCCTGGGGCCTAAAAGTGAGTTTCTTGAGCTTTGTCGGGCAATCGACACCTTAATCAAAGACAAAAGCCGCTTCGGACCCGACCAGCTCGTTGTCAATTATATTCTCCACAAGAAAGGTTTTATTGATCTCGGCAGTGCCTATAACTTTGTAATTGCTACGGCCAAAGAAAACTTTGAAATCATCGGCGGTGTTTTCTTTTCCAAGACAACGGGCAAACCCATACCCGTTGTGCACAACGCCGGCAACTGGAAATTTCTTCGTCCTGTAGAAAATTTTGGTTTTGGTCCTTCCTGCAACCATCTCAAACCCGACGTCATGACTACCCTGAGGTTTTTGCATCATTCGACGGCTTTCTTGCAATCGTCCCAGGAACAGGTCAAGAAGCTGGCGCGTAAAGCTCTGGCAAGAACGCGCGAACTGCAAAAAAATGTGCGGCTTCGTTCCCCGAAAAAGACCAAGAGATAGAGTCTACAAACCCGAGCGGACTTGTAGGGGTGCGCCCTGCCCTCCCGGCTCCCTCGGTCGGGGTCAAAACCGCCAGCCCGACAGACTCCTAGCGCTGAGCCCTCAGCCCCTCCGTGTTCCATCCCAAGAAAAAGATCCCCAGGAGCGCCGCAAGTAGGGCCAAACTTCCCGAGGCCAATCCCGGCCAAAAAACCCCGGCGGTCACCAGGAGGCCGCCCAAAAGCGGCCCCAGCACCCGGGTCAGGCTGTCGATGGAACTCGAAAGTCCCAAAATTCCCCCCACCTCGGCGTCGGGCACGGCCTTGGTCAACAACGACCTGATCAAAACGGTCCCGATTCCGCCCCCCAGGCTGATGAGCAGTAACACTGCGGCCAGGTACACCGTGCTGAACGTGAAGGCCCAGGCCAGCAGGCCGACGCCGCACACCAAAAGTCCCAGCCACATTAAAGGACGCTCGGGGACAAGCCGCAAAAGTGCTTTAAGGCCGCCGCCCTGAACCAGAGCCACCAAAACCCCAGCAAAGGCTAAAGACAAACCGATTCCCAGGGGGCTAAAGTGCAGGGTCAGCGTCGTTACCTGCGAAAACATCGACTGAAAAAGGCTGAAGGCCATCGAAAAACCCAAATTGACCAGCAAAAGTCCCCCCACTGCAGGGTTCTTGAGCGTCTGAACCAAAAGGCCCATCGAAAACCGCCTCAAACGCAGCGGGGCGGGTTGAGCATCGGTAGCGGGTTGAGCATCGGTAGCGGGTTGAGCATCGGCAGCCGTCGTTTTCTGGAATTTCAGGGATTCGGGCACAGCAAAAACGACCAGCAGGAAAGCCGTCAGGGCCAAAATCGAGGCTCCCCAAAAGGGGACCGCACGGCCCAGGGTGAACAGAAACCCACCCGAGGGCGGGCCAAGGATAAAACCCAGGCCAAAGGCCATCCCCGTCAAACCCAGGTTGGCCGTGCGCTTCTCTACGGGAGAGACGTCCACAATGTAAGACTGGGCGACTGTAAAGTTGGCGCTCATCAGCCCTGCGATAAAACGCACCACCAGCAGAAAAATCAGGTTGGGAACCAGGGCCAGCGAGCTCCAGGCCAGCACGCTGCCCGCCGTGCTGAGTAAAAGAATCGGGCGTCGGCCCACCCGGTCCGAAAGCCGTCCCCACACCGGCGCCATGAAAAACTGTCCCAGGGAATAGGAGGCCAGGACGATGCCGAACCAGAAGGGGCTCCCTCCCAAGGCCGAAACGTAGGTTGGAAGAAAGGGAATGATGAAGCTGAAACCCAAAAGATCAAAGAAAATAACGAGCAGAACAGTCAGAAGAGATTTTCTCATACGACCAAAGTGCCGATTTTCCGGCGTCCCGGCAACTGGAAGGTGAAACCTTCAAGAAGCGGAGAACAGCCCCCTTTTGAAGCCCCTTCAAAGAGGCTCCAAAAGACGGGCCAGGCTACTTCTTTTGCCCCTGGGAAGCGACTCCGGCAATCTTGGCCTGGATTTTGGCCTGGTCTCCCAAGTAGTAGTCGCGGACGTAATGCAGATCCTGGTCGAGTTCCACCACCAAGGGGATGGCCGTGGGGATGTTGAGCTCGGCGATGTCTTTTTCAGAGATATTCTTGAGGTACTTCAAAAGTGCCCGCAAAGAGTTCCCGTGCGCGCCGATGATGATCTTTTTTCCGGCGAGGATCTGGGGGGCAATTTCGACCTTCCAGTACGGCAGGACCCGCGCGACGCAGTCCTTCAGGCATTCGGTGGCGGGCACCTCATCGCTGGGAATGCCGGCGTACCGAGGGTCTTTTGAAGGGTACATCGGGCTGGATTTTTCCAGAGGCGGTGGGGGAACGTCGTAGGAACGGCGCCACTGCTTGAATTGTTCTTCACCGTACTTGGCCAAGGTTTCCGCTTTGTCCATTCCCTGAAGAGCCCCGTAGTGACGTTCGTTCAAACGCCAGGTTTTCTTGACGGGAATCCACAAAAGGTCCATCTTGTCGAGCACGGTGTTGAGGGTCTTGTTCGCCCGCCGTAAAACTGAGGTGTAAGCCAGGTCGAAATCCCAACCTTCTTTTTTCAGGACCTCACCGGCGTCGACGGCCTCTTGAACCCCCGAGGGGGCCAAATCCACGTCGACCCAGCCCGTAAAAAGGTTTTTAAGGTTCCACTCACTTTCCCCATGACGAATCAGAACGATCTTATACATTGATGCACTCCTTGGAGGCCATTTTATCAAAGTTGAACGGCTCGCTCAACGACCGTTTTCTAGCCCTTCACGAAAGCGTACGTTCCGTCCGCCTGAGCTTGGTCGGCAATGGCGGCCGAAGTGAGCGAAAAACTGATTCCCCGGTCCCAGACCGCCAAAAGACGCTCGGCGGCACGCACCAGATCGCGGTCCGATAGCCGGCGCAGTGTGTCGCGCTTTTTTTGACGCATCTCGTCCGTGATGCCCAAAAGCGAACGCTGGAGAACCATAAAGCCTTCCTCTGCCGGGGACCTGGGGGACAGATCGCCGCTGACCGTGCCCAAGATCGTGTTGATCAGGTCCCGGCGGGAGAGGGTTTTGGAACTGTAAAACTCTAGGCCTTCCTTGAAGGCGTTCAAACTGTCAACGAGCCGAGGGTCTCGGTAGGTTGCAAAGGTGAAGGTGGCTTCCAGAGGGTTGGTGAACGTCATCGCGCCGTAGGCCCCCCCCTTCATGCGGATTTTTTCCCAGAGAAAACCCGTCCTCAGGGCGTGAGCCAGCACCAGCTCGGCTTCGTGACCCGGTCGGGTCAAAGGACAGCCCGGCAAGGTCAAAGCACTGAAACCGACGGTGCTGGGGATCAGCCGCAAGCCGTGACGGCTTCCCGGTACTTCGGGCGCAAGGGGGGTAGCGTTCCCGGCCGTGGCGGGGAAAAGGCTCGGCCAGTTTTTCAGGCGGACTTTCAGGCGTTCCAGGGCCGAGGCGGCCCCGCTGAGCGCCGCCACGGTGTTTTTAAGAACCAAAACCCGGCGCGAAAGGGCCGCGAGTTGGACCGAGAGCTCCTGAAGCTCCGAAGGATCACTGGACTGTTCGGCAAAAAAGTCCATCTGAGACAGCCCGCCTGTCCAGTCGTTGATGGTCGAGGGCAGACTGAAACTCTGCGAACTTTTATAGGCAGCGTACATGTGCCCTCGGGGAACAAGGGCGCTGACGAGTTCGTTCTTGCGTTCGAGGAGAAGGTCTTTTAGGCGGTCGTGGTTGTCCCAGTCGACCCCAAGAAGGATCGACTCCAGCAGGTCAAGCGCTTCGTCAATTTTGGAATCAAGCATCTTGATCCGTACCCAGAGCCTCAGCTGAGGCTGACCCGACACCGACGTGTCGGCACTGGCGCGGACGCTCAAACCGCCCGTTGAAAGGGCCAGCCGTCGCGCCAGCAGATCGTAACTCAGGCCTTTCAGGCCGAGACCGTCCAGACACCTCTGCCACAGGGGCAGAAGTAGCCATTCACGGCGGTTGAGGGAAGCAAGATCGAAGCCCAAATCAAGGTAGGCGATCCCGTTGGTTCCGGCCTCGTGCAGGCTCAGTTGGATCGGGCCTGCGGTATCCGGACGCGATTGAGGAGTTTCGACCTTAGGAGGAATGTCGCGGAGCTCCAAAACGGGCAGACTGGCCACAGCTTTCGGGGTATCGGGATCTTCCTGAAAAGCTCGAACTTCCTCTTGCCCCGCTTTCAGGCGTTCCAGGTCAGGGGCGCTCAGATGGATGCGCATCTCGGCAAGGCGCTCCTTGACGGCCTCTTCGTCCTGCACGAGCTTTTTGGCGTCGGGCACGCAGGTCACCAATACACGGTGGGGGTTTTGCAATAGCTGGGTTTCGATCAGTTTTTCAAAGACTCTGGCGCCCGATTCCAGCTGCTGACGGAGTTTTTCGATCCGGGGAGCGAAAACCAGCGAGTCGGCGGGCGCCGCTCCATGGAGCCACCCGCGCATCAAACGCCTCAAAAAGCGCAGGCCCATGCCTCCGCCCTTGACTTCCTTGACCGAAAATTCGTAGCTCGCCAGGACCCCTTCGACCAAATCCTTGGGAAAGCCCTCACGCGACCAGCGCGTCAGCTCGTCAAAAACAAGGCGCTCAAAGGCCTCGGCGTTCTGGGCGGGGGCGCCCCTCAAAGCCACTGTAAAAACAGCTTCCCTCAGTTCGGTTTCAAGCCCGCTCACGGGCGAAAGGTCCTGCCCCAACCCCGATTCCAGGAGGGTCTTTTGCAAGACTCCGGCGTCGCCCAGAAGGATCTCGGCCAGCACGTCCAACGCCAGGATCGTGTCAGACTCAAGGGCGTCGGGTCCCAGCCAGGTCAAGGCTAAGGTTCCGCCGTCTTCCTCACCCTCGGCCTGGGCAGGGTAGGTTGCTCTCAGGGTTCGAGGGGCCGTCCGGCGGGGTTGTTTTGGAAGGGTAAAATCGACGGGCCTTTTTTCGGTGTGGGCGAAAACCTCCCGGTCAAGAATTTTCAGGGCAGGACCTGCGGGCAGATCGCCGTACAAAAAGGTCAAACTGACGCTGGGGTGGTAGTGACGGCGATGAAAATCCAACAGCCCCTCGTGGGTCAGCTGGGGAATGAACTGGGGATCGCCGCCGGAATCGAAACTGTACGGCCCCTGGTCAAAAAGCGACCGCTGAACGGCGTCGTAGATCACCGATTCGGCGCTTGAATAATTCCCCTTCATCTCGTTGTAAACGACACCCGACCACAGCAGACCCTCTTTGTCGTCCCATTCGAGACGGTGTCCTTCCTGGCGAAAGGCCGCCGATTTGAGCAGGGGATGAAAAACAGCGTCGGCGTAAACTCGGAAAAGGTTGTAGAAATCCTTGGGCACGACCGTGGCGACCGGGTAGACGGTCTTGTCCGGGTAGGTCATGGCGTTCAGAAAAGTGTTGAGACTGCTCTTGGCCAGGTACAAGAACGGGTCTTTGGTGGGATAGCGCCGGGAACCGCACAAAACCGTGTGTTCCAGGATGTGGGCAACCCCCGTGTCGTTCTCGGGAGGGGTCGGAAAAACAAAAGAAGCCAGATTTTCGCGGTCGTCGGCCTCAAGGTGGTAGACGCGGGCCCCTGTCCTTTCGTGAACGTAGAGGGCTCCCCGCGCTTGAAATTCTTCAAGGGGGTCAACTTGGACGAGGCGAAAGCCGTAAAGATGCTCTTTCAGTCGTGAAAAGGAAAAACTCATTTTGACCTCAAAGAAATTCAGTTTTTGGGGAAAGGCCCTTGCCACTTCGTTATCGAGCCGAAAAGAATCACGTGCTTGTAGCCTTCAAGACGCAAAATTTCCGCCCCCTGGCGGGAGTCCGCCGAAGCGGGACGGCCGTAGACGACGATGTAGGCGTTCAGGTTGTGCGTGGGGTGCTGGTACCATAAATCTGTGACAGGAATATTGATGGCCGAAGGCAGGTGGCCCTGGTAGAAAAGGTCCGGAGATCGGACGTCAAGGATGACAAGTTCGGTTTGGAAGGTGTTCAAGGCACCCGATAACCCCCGGTAAGTCGAAAGATCGTGAGAAGAATCAGAAGGGGGTGCCGCAGAAACGGTTTGGGCAAAAAGAGGCCCAGCCATAAGGACGACGGCAAAAAAAATAACTGTTAAACGTTCCATTTCACATCTTATCCTGAATGCCGTGATCGGGGTCCGAAAAGAAAAAAAAAGCCGACGGACAAACCGTGCGGCAATTCTTTGCTGAGGATCGGCCTCAACCTCGGGAAGACTGCTGAATTTTTCGCAACTTTTTGAGTTGTTTCCGTTCCAGGGCCTTTTTCTTGCGGTTGTTTACCGTAGAAGGCTTCTCAAAGTATTCGCGCTTTTTCCATTCGCGAATGATACCTTCTTTTTCAACCATGCGTTTAAAACGCTTAATGGCTTTTTCGAGGACTTCATTGTCGTCCAACGTGATGACGGCGATAGCGATCACCCCCTTTACCGTTCGGCAGTCGAGAATAGCTTGGCAAGCCGTTCCTTGTCAAGAATCCCTTCTTTCAGCAGCCGCTCACCGTCGACAGAGTAGCCGTGCAAGCGAAACTCCCAGTGCAGGTGAGGCCCCGTGACCAGACCCGTGGCTCCCGAAAGCCCCAGTTTATCCCCCTGACGGACCAGCTGGCCGACGTGAACGTCCAGCCGATCCATGTGGAAGTAATCGCTGTAAAGCCCCGGGAGGTGCTCAATCACCACGGTTCCGCCCGTCATTTCGCGAAACCTGGCCATGACCACGCGACCTCTTCCCGAGGCCAAAACCGGCGTTCCCCTCGGGACGGCAAAATCGTACCCCCTGTGGTAGGTGGTCGAACTTTTACCGTTGGAGTAGACGTAGGTCCTGGAGTCCCCGAAAAGAGCCGAGCGGCGCGGCTGAAACGAAAAAGGAAGAGCGTACAACCCCGTCTGAAAAACACAGTCTGCGTCATTCGTCAGGTAGATTTTCCAGATGGACTCGGCCTGATGCCTCTCGACGCGGTTGGGGTACTCCCTCAGCTTGGTCATCACAGGATTCAGGTGCACGATCTCCGTCGGGAAGGTCCTGTGCACGATTTGAACTTCAGAGCGCTCAACCTCGGTCTTTTGGGCATTGAACACCACAAAAGTCGCCGTCTGGTCCGGGCTCAGAGCGTCGGTTGCGAGCAGAGCCGCTTCGACGTGGTTGGCCAAGCCCTCGGGGAGGTCGGCGGCAGGAACAGCAAAGGTCTGGGCCCGATCCAAAACCTTGCCCTGGGCGTTTTCAAGCGCGGCCTCGTTGAGTTCAAGGTTGTGGGGGCTCCAGATCACGACCTCAGCGACGTCGCCGGCACGGATCGATTTGGGGAACGAAAACCGGGTTTGTACTGGGAGCTGACCTTCAGCAAAGAGACCGGCCGCCGTTAAAAAGAAAATGAGGAAGCCGAAGTGCCTTTTGTTCATGATTTCACCAGATCAAGGACGGTGAGCTGAAGGCTTTCCTGACCCTGATAGAAGTTTCTTCCCAGGTTGAACGCCACGTCCACCCGGTCGCCCACACCGAATTCATGACGTTCGAGGAACTCCAGGGCGTTCCACCAGATGGCCGGCCATTTCGCGGCTCCGGCGTCCAGGGTGAGCCGGGCGTGCGCCGCCCCCGACTTGCCCATCAGGTCCAGATCAAGAACCAGCAGGCCGCGGGCGACAAAAATCAGCGGGCGGTTTCCCTCCCCGTAGGGTTCCAAAAGGTCGACGACCTGGATCAGCTCGGCTTTGAGGTATTCCAGGGGAACTTCGGCGTCAATTTCCAGAACCGCTTCGGCGGCCGCATCCAAAGAAAAATTCGGAAGCACAGCTTCAAGCCGAGCCTGGAACTCGCCGGCCCGATCCAGGGGCAGGTGAAAGCCGGCCGCCTGGGCGTGACCGCCGTAGTCCGTAAAAAGGTCGGCAAAGGCGTCCAAAAATTGCCGAGTCTGAAACCCCCTGTTGGTGCGCAGGGAACCGACGATCCGCTCACCCTGGTGGGTCATGACCAGGGCAGGAGCCCCCAGGGTGTTCATCAGCCGAGAAGCGAGAATCCCGGTGATGCCTCGGGGAATCGCCGGGTCGCGCACCAGGGCCAAAAGCCCCCCTGAAGCCTCGTAAAAGCTCCGGGCCGGAGGAAGAACCACGTCCCAGGCAGCGAGGCTGGCCTGCTTGCGCTGCTGGTTGAGGGTTTCGAGGCGTTCGGCCAGAGCCTTGCGCTCGGCTTCGTCGGTGCTCAGCAAAAGCCCCGCCGCCGTCCCCGGTTCACCCATCCGTCCCGCGGCGTTGAGCACAGGAGTGAGCTGCCAGGAAACGTCGGTGGTCGACAGAGGCCGCCCCAGGAGGCGCAAGCGCATCAAAAGGGCCCGCAGACCGGGCCTGCGGGTTTTGTTCAGCGTCTGCATGCCCAAGCGGACCAGAATGCGATTTTCATTTTCAAGGGGCATCAGGTCGGCCAGGCTCGCCAGGGCCACCAAGTCCAGCACGGGCAAAAACTCGGCGCCCAGGTTGGGAAACGTTTTGTACACCGAGCTCACAAAAAGACTCAAGAGGATATCCAGGTCGCCCGCCTCGGCGTTGTAGCGCGGCAGACGGCTTTTGGCCCTGATTTCGGCAAAGCTCAAGCCGGCCAGAGCCGGAAAAACTTTCACGATTCCCGGGGCCAGGTCAAAAAGACCGATCTCCACGCCCGCTCCAAAGAGCTGGCGCAGGAGTTTGAGCTGGGCCCTTTCGTCAAAAACGTAGATTTCCTGGTCTTGAAGGAAGCTCACCAGCAGCGTCAGGTCGTTCGAGGTGCTTTTTTCGTCGTAGACCCACCTGAAACGCTTGGTTTCGACCAGGTTCACGATCCGGCAGGCCTCGACGACCAGCCCCGTCTCGTCGCGGTAGGCGTTCAGCAGACACAGTCTCTGGTTGTACAAGGGCGTGGCGGCGAACCTGAGGGCCCACACGAGCTTGGCAACGACGGCGGTGGCCGAAAGATGGGCAAACGGGTAGGTTTCTCCGGGAGTTTTGGGATCGATGATGACCAAGGCCGGCGGCGGTTCCTGGGGCGGTAC
>JABEVL010000258.1 GCA_013043995.1 Spirochaetales bacterium
GAGAAATTCGGGGTTAGCCATCAGCTCCCCGACCAGGCGGCGCGGTAAAGACGGTAGTTTTCCTCATCATGACAGACAAAGATCAGCCGGCGGAGACTGGTCGGATTTTTTAAAAATTCCTGGACAGTCCGCGTGACAATCTGACAAGCCAAAGGTTTGGGAAACCCGTAAACTCCTGTCGAGACGTTGGGAAAAGCGATGGAAAAGGCGTGTTTTTTATTGACCAGTTCGAGGCAGCTGAGGTAACACGAAGCCAAAAGGGCCTGCTCCTGGAAGCCGCCGCCCCGCCAGACGGGGCCAACCGTGTGAAATACCCAACGGCAGGGGAGGTTGGCGGGCCCCGTCGCGACGGTATCGCCCGTGGCGCAAAAACCCACACGCCGGCATTCGGCCAGAAGACGCGGGCCCGCAGCGTGATGGATGGCCCCGTCGACACCACCGCCCCCCGTCAGACCGTTGTGAGCCGCGTTGACGATCACGTCGACATCAAGCCGGGTGATGTCTCCCTTAAGGATCTCAGGCACGAGAAGCGTTTCCTTCATCCCCAAAATATGGGAAGGCCTGCCCCCTTGCGTCAAGCGGTCCTAGAGGATCCAAAAAAGAAAGACACCGACGAGGACGCCGAGAACTGACCCGGGGTTGAGTGTCACCGTCAGGATCAAAAAACCCAAATCGAGGGGCGGAAAGTAAAAGGAAAGGTGGACAGGCCGGCCCCACCCAAGGGAAAGTTTTTCTGCCACGTCCCAGAGGGTGGAAAAGAGGGCGATCGAAAGAAGCCCGAGTCCTGCCAGGTGCTTTCCGGTCGTTCTGTCGAGGTTCATGGGGTGGGTATAGCGAATTGGAAAGAGGAAATCTACAGTTATTGACAGTACACTGTTTAAAACAGTATATTTTCGGCATGTCTTCCCCACGAAAAGGCGGACGTCACACTCCGGCCTTCATCCTGTTGTTCCTCGCCGAAAATCCTTCGTACGGTTCCGGCTTGTTGAAAAAGATGGAGTCGGCCCTTCCTTTTTGCTTGGTAGACAGCGCGGGTCTGTACAGGGCGCTGCAGAACTTGGAAAAAGACGGGGCGGTGTCGGGTTCCTGGGAAACCCCGGATTCAGGCGGTCCCAAAAAGATCTACAGGATCACCCCGGCCGGGGCCGCTCTCCTGGCCGAACTGGCAAAAGACATCGAACGCCGCCAGGAAAATTTTAGGGTTTTTTTGGAGCATTGGAACAAGGTTTCTCCAAAAGAGCCAGGACAGGAGTCGTCATGAATAAGAAGGATCGGCCGGGTGTTCCTTTGGCCGTCGTCTCGGCAGCGCACACGCTGAACGACCTTTACAGCAACTTTTTGCCGCAGTTGCTTCCCTTTCTGCTGGTTTTGATGCCCGGCTTTACGGCTACCCAGGCGGCGGTTCTGGTGGCGGCCTTCAACATCTCTTCTTCGCTTTTTCAGCCGATTTTCGGTTTTATGGTCGACGCCAAGGGGCGTTCCTGGCTGATCTACGTCGGAACCCTGTGGATGGCGATCTTTTTAAGTTTGACAGGAGTTGTCCATAGCTACGTTTTGATGGTCCTCTTGGCGGGCATCGCGGGTTTAGGGACTGCAGCTTTTCATCCGCCGGCGTCTTCGCTGGTTCACGGGCTCAATGCCCGTCACAAGGCCGTTTTTCAGTCGATTTTTGTTTCTGCGGGAAACTTCGGGTTCGCTCTCGCCCCCTTGCTTCTTGTCCCGCTGTTTCAGGCCTGGGGTCTGGGTGCCAGCGTTTTTTTGCTGATCCCCGGGTTGGTGACGGCGCTTCTTTTGTACTTTTCGTTGCCGCGCCTGAGGGCCAACACGGGAAAGAGTTACCAATTGGGTGCGGTTTGGAAGTCCATCTTCGGTGCCCGGCGCGAGTTGGGAGTAATTTTAGGAGTCATCGCGTTGCGTTCGGCGGCCTACACAGGCCTTTTGGCTCTATTGCCGTTATACTTTCACTTCAAGGGTTTGACCAAGGCTGACACAGGCTGGCTGATGGGCTTGATGCTTTTTACAGGGGCTCTGGGCGGTTTGCTCGGCGGCTGGCTTTCCGACAGGTGGGGCCGGAAGCTACTCATCTCGGCTTCCTTGCTTTTGGCAACGCCCCTGTTCCTGGGATTTTTGTTCGCATCGGGCGCTTGGAGCGTTGTCCTCCTGGCCCTTGCCGGTGCGGCCTTACTGGCGAACTTTTCCGTCACCATCGTGGCGGCCCAGGAAACGATCCCCGACCACAAGGCTATGGCTGCCGGACTGAGTTTAGGTTTTGCTAACGGCATCGGCGCCCTGGCCGTCATTGGCATTGGTGGTGTGGGGGACCGTTGGGGACTTTTGAGCGCCGTCGTGCTTTTGGTTTCGCTTCCGTTTCTGGCGGGGATCTTGGCGTTCTTTTTGCGGAACCATCCCTCAGACCGAAAGGGGCGCGAGAACTCTTCTCAGGGCGTTTGACGCCATGAAGCTAGGATGATTTCAAAAGCGCGTTTGAGGATCTCAGGCCAGGAAACCAACTCCTGGCTTGTGAACCTGCCGAGGACAAAAGAAGCCACGTCACCTTGACGGGGCCGTCCGATACCCAGCCTGAGCCGGAAGAAATCTTTTGTACCCAGGTGCGCAACGATAGAACGCAAACCGTTGTGACCGCCCAGACCGCCGCCTTTTTGAAGTTGAACCTGGCCGAACTCAAGTTCAATATCGTCATGAACGACAAGCCAGTCTTGTGCGAGCAAATGAAAGTAGTCGCTGAAAGAACGAACGCTTTCACCGCTCAGGTTCATATAGGTCTGAGGGTAAAGTAAGTAAATTTTCTGACCCTCCAGCACCCCCGAAGAATAAAGAGCTTTGAATTTTTTTTGCCATGGGCCGAGTTCAGTCCACTGAAGGGAATGACCAAACATCCATCCAGCGTTGTGCCGGGTTGCTGCGTATTCAGTTCCGGGGTTACCCAGAAAAGCGATGGCCTTGATGTCCAGGGGGCCTTGATACTGTTGGGGAGACTGAAGTTCTTTCATGATGGAGGATCTTCTGAGTGTGGTTCTCGTTGTACACTAAAAGAGTTGTCTGGTCGAGGTGATCTCGGGGGCGATCAGTTTTAGAATAAAACTTCTTCGTTCCTCAATTTAAAAGATAAAAATGTTTTCGTTGACAGTTTTTGAGAACAGGGAATAAAATTTGGCCAATCGAGTGAGATCTAGTA
>JABEVL010000259.1 GCA_013043995.1 Spirochaetales bacterium
CTGCACGACAATTCCTTCCGAGATGCTCGAAATCGAGCTTTTTGGCTCGGACAAGAACCCCGCCAAGGGCCTGAAGACGGCCAAAAACGGGTTTTTGGATTCAGCGAACGGCGGCACGCTCCTGCTGGAGGACATTCAGGAACTCCCCAAACCTCTTCAGAGCAAATTCCTCAAGTTCCTTCAGTACGGAACCTACTATCCGGCAGGGTCGACCGTCGAAAAATCAGCCGACGTCCGGGTCTTTCTGACGAGCAGCACCTCGCTCATCGCTGAAATGGAAAGGGGCGACTTCCGAAAGGAGCTCTACTTCAAGATCGCGAACCTCCAGATCAAGGTTCCGCCGTTGAGGGAACGCCGCGAAGACATTCTGGCTATCCTTGAGGTACTTTCCCAAAGGAAGAAGATCGCCCTGCCCCCGTTGGACCGCAAGGAAGCCGAACTGCTGACGCGCTACGCCTACCCGGGTAACATCCGCGAGCTGGAAGGCATCCTCGAAAAGATGAATTTAGTGGCACGCTCATCCAAAAACGGTGAAATGACCGCCGTGGATATTGAAAACATCCTGAAAGAAAATGCCAAGATGTACGCACTGGCCCAAGGCGACAAGGCCGTTGTCCGCACCATTCAGTTGCCCAGCGGGCAGGAACCGTTCGACTTAAGGGCTTTTGTCGACGAACTTGAAAAGGAAATCATCATTTCGACCCTGAGGTACAACGACCACAACATTTCGGCGACGTCGCGCACGCTCCAGATCAGCAGGCAGGGACTCAAAAACAAAATCAAGCGTTTTGAAATCCCCGTCAACGTAGAGGACGACGACTCAGCGGACTAATTTCTGGGCGGTTTGCGAAACTCCCTGAAAGACCGTCTGGCTCCATTGGGCCACGAGGCTCTGAATCTTATCCCAGGAGACGCCGTTGGCTTGCATCATCCTGGTCAGCGAGGCCAAGACCTCCGTCTTTTTATCCGCCGCCTGCGTGGCGATGGTTTGAAACGCCTCTTTTAACACGGCGTCGGCCTGCCCCTGGTTGATCCGGTCGTTGACCGTTTTCAGGTAATCGCGCGCCGACTGGCCTGTGGAGTCCCAACCGTCCTTCATCGTAGCTAAAATCTGGTTGAGTTCGGACTGCGTGATCTTGCCGTCAAGTCCCGCCGCCCAGATCTGCAGGGCGCCCCAGGCCTTCAAGAACGTCTCGGAAGGGGCGACCGGAGTGTTGCCCTGCGCCGGATTTCCTGAGGCAGGCACAGCTGCGGCGGGGCTGGCTGCTGAACCGGCCCCCAAGGACTGCCCAACGGGTCTTGCCCCGCCGGATACTGCCGCAAAGAGAGGAACACCGATCCCGCGGGCCTGCTCGCTGTGGGCCTGAAAGGTCACAAATGCAACCGAAGAGATGATCAGAATGTTCAAAATCAGCTCAAGAAACCAATTACCCGACTTGTCCGCCATATTCAATTTATCGGTGCTTATGGCCCAAACTTTTACCCGATCCGACAAACTTTAGCTTAATTGACGGGCGGCAACCCCAAAAACGAGAACATCTGGGTATATTCGCGGGGCCGGCCGACCAGGGTCGGATCGTCGCCCTCAACACGAAGCTGAAAAGCCCTCAGGTCCTGCCAGGCCACTTCCACGACCTCGCCGGGCTGCAGCACGAGTTCAGACAAATTGACATCGCGGCGGCACAAAAAATTATGGTGGATTTCGCGGTCCAAAAAACCGGTTTCAGGCTGAAGGTACTCGCGCCGGACGCTGAAGACCATCACGAGTTCCGAGGGGCTCAGCACCAGACCCAGTTCTTCGTGGGTTTCGCGAAGTGCCGCCTCAAGGACACTCTGCCCCGCTGAGACGTGTCCGGCCACGGAGATATCCCATTTCCCGGGGTCGGTTTGCTTAGACGGGTCACGGCGCTGCAGCAAAAGCCTGTTTTGGGAATCCAGGATCCAGACCTGGGCGCTTTTGTGCCAGAGTCCCTGGGCGTGGACCCGGGAACGTGTTTCTGTCACCCCGAGAAGGTTGCCGTTTTCGTCACAAAGGTCAAAGAGTTCTTCCATCGCTGAATCTTATCCATCTTGAGGACTTTGGGCAAAGAAGACCGCGAGGAAGCTGTAGTTTTTCGGCAAAAAAAAGCTAGAATCTGGTCATGACGACGTTTGACCCCGAAGCAGGCTACGATCTTTACGCCTCCAGCTACAAAAATGACCATGCCCATCTCGATTCTTTTGACTGGGAGCTTGCACGAGCCTGGATTCAGGAAGCCCTTCTCAGGGCGGATGGCCCCCTGGCGTTCCTGGATGCGGGTTGCGGGGACGGGAGGACCCTTGCGCGCTGCTGGAAATGGTCCCAGAAGCAGGACTTCGCGGCAAACCTGCACTTTTTCGGCGTCGACGTCAGCAACGTCATGTTGCGCCTGGCGGCGAAACGGCTCCCTCAGGCCCAGTTTGCCCGTGTCGACCTGGGCGACCCGGCGGCGTGCCGCCGCTGGGCAGGGGGCCACCGACCCGCTGACCTGATCACGGCCTTTTTCGTCTTGGTTCATTTTCCCCAAATCAAGGCATTTTTTGACGCGGTCAACGAACTTTCAGCGGCCAAAGCGCGGCTGATCATGAACACCATTCCCCAAAAATCGCCGCCTGAGCTCAACGTTCATGGGCACCGCTTTCAAATCCGGGCCTGGCACCACGAAGCCCAGGACGTCGTGGCAACCGGAGAAGCCCAAGGATGGAGACTTGTGCGGAGTCAGGAAATCCACGAAGGGAACCAACTGGTTTCGACGCTCCTGTGGTGGGAGAAAATCTAGGTTGAAACTTTGGCGGCGTTTTTTTTGCGCAACCGGAGGGCATGATGCCACTCGTTGATCGTCAGGACGATCAAAAAAAGGTCCAGCACGTTGAGAATCATGTACATCAGACCCTGGCGGTGGAGATATTCCCAGGTTTGAAAACCCATGAACCCCAAAAACACCGCGATACTCAACGGGTAGGCCCACATCCATCCTTTGACCAAGCACAAAACAACCAGAGCCTTGACCACGGCGTGACTTAAAAAATACCAAGCCGCAAAAAGCACGCTGCCAGGGGTCAACGACAGGCTCCACTTTTCAAGCCGCTCAAACCAGGGACCTTCGGGAATGACCTTTAGGATCGGTTTGACAAGGATTTCGGCAATCGAGCGGAGCGTCGGTAAGGGAAGCAGAAGCAGGACCAGCCCCGACACCAGCTCCAGAAAGGCGTTGAACCCTTTAAGCAAAAGACCGCCCAGAAAAATGAGGTGAAAAAAATGAAAACTCTTCGACTCAGAGGGGTCACGGGCAAAAGAAAAATGCATGAACGACAGGATAGCCACAAAGCTCACCCCTGCCAAGGGTCAAAACGCGCGAACCACCGATCGACCCGCCCGCGTTCCCTTTCAGACTGCGCGACGGAGATCGTTGCGGCGCTAGTGAGGGGTGAGCCCAAGTCCCCGCAGCAGGCTGGAAGCCTGTGAGGAGACGGCGCGAACCACCGATCGACGCGCCGCGACGAGATCCTAGCGCAGATGGTCCCACTCGTGGGGTCCCTTCACGATCTTATCCTGAGGCACCAATCCCCTCAAATTCACCAGGGGGTAGATGACGGAGTTGCGGCCGACGATGGTGCCGGGGTTGAGGACGGCTTGACTGCCGATGTCGACAAAATCGCCGACGAGGGCTCCAAATTTTTTGAGGCCTGTCGAGGTGGCGCCTTCTTCGGGGTGGAGGATGATTTCAGTTTTGGTGTACTTGAGGTTGGAAAGGATAACACCGGCGCCGAGGTGAACCATGTAGCCCAGAACAGAATCGCCGATGTAATTGAAGTGCGCGGCTTGGACACCGTCAAACAGGATGGAATTCTTGATTTCGGTGGAATTTCCCAAAACGCAGTTGTTTCCGGCGAGAACGTACTCCCGCAGGTAGCACCCAGGACGGAGTTCACAGTCGTGACCGACGATCGCCGGGCCCCTCAGGGCTGCCAGGGGGTCGATTTTCGTTCCTTTTCCCACCCACACGTTTTCCGAGACTTGCTCAAAGTCCTTGCCAAGCTTGGGGCCTTGTTCCAGGATAAAATCCTTCAAGAGAGGCAGGACCTCCCAGCCAAAGGCTGTCCGATCAAAAAGCCCCGTAGCGATCGTTCTTTCAAGGTTAAACATCCGGGTATGGACAAAGTCAGTCTTGCGCACTGTGCCTCCTCACCGCCGGGGATTTTGTGAACCCAACCGACGATTCCCTAATTATAACCGATAACGTCAGATTACCAGAGTAAAATTTGATTCGAACAGCAAAATAATTAAAATTCATGCCTGGAAGGGCTAAAAGTCCCCCTGGAGGGGCTTAAAGTGTCGCTTGGTGAAACGCTTGGATGAGGCGTTGCGTCACGGGTCCAGGCTTCCCGGAGCCAATTTTTCGCCCGTCGAGTTCGATGACAGGCACAATTTCCGCGCCGCTTCCCGTCATGAACGCCTCATCAGCGTTGTAAAGATCCGTCAGAGCGACGGCCCCCACGGTGACAGGAAGTTCCATCTGCCGGGCCAATTCAAGGACGACCCGCCGGGTGATCCCATCCAAGGCACCGTAGATGGTGTCCGGAGTGATGAGGCGTCCTTTCTTGACGAGGAAAATATTATCGGCGGTGCATTCGGCCACGAGACCGTCGGTGTTCAAAAGCAGAGCTTCGAGCTTACCCGCCATCAAAGCCTCTTGCTTGGCCTGAATGTTGTTGAGGTAGTTCAAGGTCTTGATGCGCGGGTCCAGGCAGACCAGGGGAACCCTGCGGGTCGACGCCGTGATCAGGGGAATGCCGTCGGTGTAAGTTTGGGCGGGGTAGAGCTGGATCTTGTCCAGGATCAGGAAAACCGTCGCACGGGCGCAAAGCCGGGGGTTCAGCCCCAGATCGCCGGCACCACGGGTCACCACAAGGCGGATGTAGCCGTCTTCGTGGGGACGGCGGGCGCAGGCTTCGGTGACCGCGGCCTTGAGTTCTTCGCGGGTGTAGGGCACGTCGATCAAAAGAGCCCGGGCGCCGTCGGAGAGCCGCTCCAGGTGGTCGTCCAGGCGGAAGGCTTTTCCTTTGTAGACGCGAATCCCTTCAAAGACCCCGTCGCCGTAAAGCAAACCATGGTCATAAACTGAAACCTTGGCTTCTTCGGGTTGAACAAACTTTCCATCCATCCAAAACACAGCCATCGTGAACTCCTTAGTCGACCTCTCGGTCTGAGAAAATATCGCGCAAAAGCGCGTAGTTGTGTCCGAACCGTTGCACCAACTCCGCGTCCAGGCGGTGAACGATTTTCATAATGTAGACGTCGTGTTTGACGTAGTCTTCGGCCAGGGTCACCCACCCCCGGTTCAGGCTCCAGGCTCCCTCCACGGTGCCGGGGCTACCCCCTTCTTCGGCCTGAACGGTTCCCACCAAAGCCTGTTTTCCGTCCGCGACGACGACAAGACCCCGGCCCCCGTGTTCTTCGTAGATCGTGTCTTCGATCGGGTGCAGAAAAACCTGAGGTGCTGCCACCTTTTCGTGGCCGAAAAGCACCAGGGCGGTTTTCACCCCGCGCTGATCCGCAC
>JABEVL010000260.1 GCA_013043995.1 Spirochaetales bacterium
CTTCAAAATCTCGTCATGAGGTTCTGGACCTCATGACGAGATTTTGAAGGGCGGGGAGGCCCAGACAAGGCTTTTCTGGCAGCACTGCTGGTACCAGCAGGCGGTGGCCTTCGGGCTGAAATGGCAAGACTACCCCCAACCTGCTGTTTTAAAAGACTTTGTGCGCGAGGGAACACGGATCGTGGAAAAGGACCGCGTTGAAATGCGGCCCGACGAAGCCTGGAAAAACGCGTTGCTCAAGGGCCGGCCCGCAACCGACCTGAGCAGGCTTTGGATCAAAACGCCTTGACGAGGGACCTTCGGCGGGATATACGAGTGAACAAGAAGGAGAAGGGATGGCGCGCGTAAAAACTTTCAAGCCCGGCGGACTTCACGTGGAAACCTACCGCCATCTGACCCCGTCTTCTCCGTGGGAACATCTTCCTATTCCTTCGGTTGCCGTGGTTTCAGCGGTTCAGTACCCCGGAGCTCGGGCCGAATGGAAGGTGAGCCTGGGGCAAAGAGTCGAAGAAGAGCAGCTTTTGGCCGACGGCTTGCGGGCCGACGACGTGAGCCTCCACTCCCCGATTCCGGGCATCGTGGAAGCCTTCCACGAAATCCAGCTGGCCAGCGGGGAAAGGTCCCAGACCGTGGTAATCCGGCTTGACGGCACTTTTCAAAAGACAGGCAAGCCCGCTCAACGCCGCGAATGGACGTCCTTAAGCCCCGATCAATTGATTCAGATCATTGGTGAGCAAGGAGTACCTTTGCTGGCCTCCACGCTAGATCAACCTTTCAGCTTTACCTCGGCTGCCAGCGAAGTCAAAACCTTGGTGATCAACGCCGTTCAACCCGAACCTTACCAGACCCTCGGCTTGCACATCGTTGAAGAAAAATTCGACGAAATCCTTGAAGCTGTACGCATTCTGGAACGTGCTTTTGCCGTTTCGCGCACGTTTTTTGCCGCAGATCCCGAAGATCCTTCAGCTTGGCAGAGCCGTTTCGTTTCCCGGCTGGCAGGAATGCAAGTCTTTTTGACGGAACACAAGTACCCTCAGGCTCAACGCAAGATCCTTTTGAAGACGCTTGGTCTGTTGACCCAGCCCCAGGGGTCGCTCCTTGTGGTGGAGCCGGGGACCCTTCTGGCCGTTTACCAGGCCGTCGTGATGGACCGAGCCTACATTGAGAAACCCGTCGTCGTGACGGGTGACGCGGTGGTGAACCCCGGGGTTTATCGGGTCCGTCTGGGGACGCCACTGGCCGAGCTCATTCGGGCGGCGGGGGGGATGAAATCCAACGCCCTTGTGGTTCACGGCGGTCCCTTTCGGGGTCATGCCGTGGCCGACCTTGCTTCGCCGGTCATGAAGTCGACACAGTCGGTCCTCGTTTTGGATCCCAGGCACCGCCTGGAGAGCGTCGAACTCCCCTGCATTCACTGCGGAGCGTGTGCCAACGTCTGCCCTGTCGGGATTCGCCCCCTCCACCTTTATCGTGCCTTGGCCCAATCTGACGCCTCGGACGCCCTGAACGAAGGTCTGAACTCCTGCGTCCAGTGCGGTCTTTGCGCCTTTGTGTGTCCAAGCCGGATTCCCCTGGTAGAAACCTTTGCCGCCGCTCAAGGAGACTCCCTTGCCTAGTCATTCTCCGCTAGTATTCGACACAGTTTCGACCCGAAGGCTCCACGCGGTTCTCGCGGCCTGCATGGCACCTCTATTTTTTGTGGCTTTTCTGCGTTGGGGGTGGAATCCCCTGCTGCTTCTTGTAGGCGCCTCAGCTTCGGCGGTTTTTTTGGAGTTTGCCTGGGCTCGGGGCAAGGCGCCGTGGGATTCGGAACTCGCCGTTTGGGGGGCTCTGTTTGTGCTGGCCCTGCCGCCCCTGGCGCCTTGGCCTCTGGCCGTGCTGGGCGGTTTGCTTCTCGTCGTTCTGAAACGCCTTTTTGGAGGAACAACGGGCCTTTGGATCAACCCCGCCCTGGCCGTTTGGGCCTTTTGCCGGCTCTCCTGGCCCCAGTTTTTTGCTCGGAACGGCGCGAATCTCTCTCCTTTAGAGATCTTTCACAAGGCTTTGACGAGCGGTTCGCTGGACGGGGCGAACCCGATGGCTTCACTGGCTCCCTCAGCTTTGGACCAAACCTGGACTTCCAGCTTGAATAACCACGTTTTTGCCTGGCTCAACGTGAATCTGCCGCCCGGTTACGTCGATCTTGCGGCGGGTAACCTGTCCTTGTCGATGATCGCAGGGTCGGGGATTTTGCTTCTAGGCGTATCCGTCTGGTTGCTGGTAGCCAGGGTTATCCCGTGGGAGATCCCAGCGGCGGCGGCTCTGGGTTTGGGAATTCCCACCTGGATCTTCGGGGGACTGTGGTTCCATAAAGGTTGGTTCACAGGGGACGTTCTTTTGCAAATCTTTGGTGGGTCGTTTCTTGCGGGAATTTTTTTCTGGGCGACACTTACAGCTTCCCGCCCTTTTTGCCGCAAAACCTGGTTCGTTTGGGGCGCCCTTGTCGGCCTTGCGCTTTTTGCCCTGCGATTTTCAGGTTTACAGTCCGACGGTACACCCCAGGTCATCTTAGCGATGGGACTTCTGGTGCCCTGGATTGATCATTTTTTTCGCCCAAGACGCCTTTCCTGACTTAACTTTTTAGACAAGGTTGTGTTAGAATGTCCTGCGAGGGAAAAAAGTGAAGACCGTCGAAATATTCCTGGTTTTTCTTTTGACAAACAATCTCCTTTTCTTCCCTTTTTTGGGGCTCAGTGAGGCCCTCGAAGACAGGTCCCGTTGGTTGCGGCTTCGTCCTCTTTTGTCCTTGTGGCTTGTTTTGTCCGTTTCGTCCCTTCTCTTATGGTCGCTTGACCGTATGTTCCTGGTTCCTTGGCATCTGGACTTTCTCACCCTTCCAGTTTCAGTTTTGGTGCTTTGGGGTTTGGTCGAAGCTTTGCGGATTCTGGTGCCGGCGGTTGCCGAACAGGCGGGAGCCCGCGAGGTTCTGGTCAATACGCTGCTTTTGGGCGCTGTGGGGTTTCTCCTGCGCGATGCCGTTCAGTGGTTCGACGTGCTCGTTGGAGCCTTGGCGGCTGTCCTGGGTTACGCCCTGAGTTTGGCTTTTCTCAAAGTTTTGCAATCCCGTCTGATCCGGGAAAAAGTGCCGGCTGTGGTGCAGGGACTCCCCCTTCAGTTGACGGCCTGTGGACTGGTAAGCCTTGCCCTGACCTGGGTTGCGAGGTAAATTTTGGAGGGCCTGCGTTTTCTTTTGGGGGTCATTGTCTCTCCACCCTGGGAGTCGACGGACGCTGAGCTAGAAACCTTCTACCAGAATACCCTTAAACACCTCTTGAGCACCGCCTACCAGTACCCCGACGTTCCCTTGACGCTTTTTATTTCGGGGTCGTTTTTAGGCTGGCTCGAGGTCAAACACTCGGAGTTCATCACGGCTTTGGTCGAGATGATTCGGCGTAAGCAGGTGGAGATGCTGGGGGGCGGTTATTACGGCCCTCTCTTGCCCCTTTTGCCTCCGTCCGATCGTTTGGGCCAAATCGAAGAACTGACGACGTCGATCCGCCGTTTGCTGGGCCGCCGCCCGCGCGGGGGCTGGCTCCCTAAAATGATCTGGGACCCCTCCCTCATTTTATCTC
>JABEVL010000024.1 GCA_013043995.1 Spirochaetales bacterium
GTTCCACTTTTACGAAGGGTTTCCGTTGCTGATGACGACTTTCCCCGTCCTATTGTCCAAAAGGCTCGGTGCCGAGACTGTCGTTTTGACCAATTCTGCGGGAGCTATCAATCCTTTGTACAATCCTGGGGATCTTGTTCTGATTCAGGATCATATCAACCTCATCGGTCAAAACCCCTTTGTGGGTCCCCACGACCCGGCCCTGGGACCGCGCTTTTTTGACATGACAGAAGCCTACGATAGAGGCCTTCGTGAACGGTTCAAAAAGCTTGGGCGTTCACTTTGGGAAAAGGATCTCAAGGAAGGGGTCTACGCAGCGTTAAGCGGGCCAAGTTATGAAACCCCCGCTGAGATCAAGTTTTTGAAAATGATCGGTGCCGACTTAGTTGGCATGTCCACCGTCGCAGAAGTTTTGGCTGCCCGATCCCTAGGACTGAGAATTGCCGCCGTATCTACAGTGTCAAATCTGGCGGCCGGTCTTTCAGGACGTCCGCTGAACCACGAAGAAGTCCTTGAAAATAGCCGGCTTGCCGAAAAACGCCTTACTCAGCTTTTAACCCAATTTTTGGCGACTGGAGCTCCATGAAGGTCCAAGAACGATTCAGCAAGGACACAATTGAATTTCTGCGCACCGCGATTGAAGAAGCCGGGGGGCGTGAGGTTCTTTTTATCGCCAAAGTCGACGTTAAGACAGAAAAAATCCATGAAGTGACCGTGGGAGCCCGAGGAACACGAGAGACGGTTCCTGCTCTTTTTGCGCACATGGAACGAGGCGATGTCGTCGTTCATAATCATCCTTCAGGACTTCTGGAGCCCAGTCAGGCCGACCTCAATGTGGCAGGATCCCTGGGGCAGAACGGTATAGGTTTTTGGATAATAGATAATCTCGTGACTGAGGTTTATGCCGTCTGCGAGCCACTTCTGATCGCTGAACAGCAAAACCTTGAAGAAGACTTTGTTGCAGAAATACTTTCAGAAGCCGGGGCTTTTTCACGCCTTTTAGCCCACTACGAACCCCGTTCCCAACAAATTGCTCTTTCAAAACTTTTTACAAGGGGTTTCAATACTTCGTCAGTTGTCAGTGCCGAAGCGGGTACAGGTGTTGGAAAATCCTTTGCCTATTTGGTTCCCTCCATCCTGTGGGCCGAAGCCAACAAAGAACGTGTCGTCATCGCAACTGCGACGATTAACTTACAGCAGCAGATCTTTGAAAAGGATTTGCCTTTCGTGCAAAAAGCCTTGGGAACCCGGTTGCGAAGTGTCCTCGTCAAGGGAAGACGAAACTACCTTTGCCCTTCGCGCTTGGAAGACGAACTTCGTGATCCCCTTAACTCAGATTCCCTGGAAACTCTCAAACGAATCCAGGAATGGGCCCAGGTCACAAAGAATGGCGACGTGCAGGAACTGAGTTTTTTCCCTTCGGATGCCGTATGGAGCCGGGTTTGCAGCGATGCGGATGTCTGCTCAGGGATGCGGTGTGCCAAACAGGAGGAGTGTTTTTTAGCCAAAGCCAGGAAAGAAGCGGCAGGGAGTTCCATCCTTGTGGCCAATCATCACCTGCTATTTGCCGATCTTTCGTTACGTCTTGAGGGATTCGGCTTTGAGACGACGGTCGTCCTGCCTCCCTTCCAGCGTTTAATTCTGGACGAGGCTCATAATCTTGAGAAAAGTGCAACCAGCTATTTTTCCTCGGAGTTTTCGCGTCCTTTCCTGCAAAAACAGCTTAACCGTCTCTACAGAAAAAGGCGTAACCTTGAAACAGGCCTCATTCCCGCTCTTAGAGGAGTTTTTACCCAAGATTTGGATCTGGGAGTGGTTCCCAACCTCTTAGCCCAGATTTTGGACGGGATCGATGCTTCTGACAAGCAATTTTTAGAAGTCATGGGAACGGAATCTTCTCTGCGGCTAACACGGGATAAGGAGGGGTGGTGGGAGTCACAAATGATGCCGGCGCTTATTGGGATTCAACGGCCTCTCCTTAAGCTTCTCGAACTTTCGCTCCGCATTGTGGAACTCTGGGACGAGCAAGAGGAGCGCCCCAGTGAGGTTCAGGAGCTTAAAACGACCGCCCGGCGTCTTGAAGGATTTTCCAGGATTTTAGACAAATTTAAAAAATGGTCAGATGATCCCGGAAATGTGTTTTGGTTTCAAAAGTTGAAAGATGGGCAAGGAAAAACTCACCTCGTCTGGACCGTCTCACCCTTGAGTATTCAAGACGTTTTTTATGAGGCAGTTTTTCGACCTTTCAAGACAGTACTCCTGACATCGGCGACACTAACGGTGCAGGGCAAGTTTACTTTTTGGGGAACACGTTTGGGGCTCAATCGTGTCGAGGCAGAACGGCGGTTATTCGGAATCTTTCCCTCTCCCTACGATTACGAACAACGCGTTCTTCTTGGGGTTCCCACAGATTTTCCTTCTCCCAGTTCTTCTGAATATCAGCAAGCCCTGGAAGGCTACCTCAAAACTTTGCTCCTGGCGTCCAAAGGAAGCGCCTTGGTTCTATTTACATCTTACGAGAGCCTCCGTCGAGCTCACGCGAGTGTGGCCCCTTTGCTGGCCCAGCAGGGAATTGCGATTTACAAGCAAGGCGACGATGATCGCTCGCGTCTGTTAGACCGTTTCAAGGCTGAGGTCGAGAGCGTGCTTTTTGCTACAGACAGTTTCTGGGAAGGTGTCGACAGCCCAGGAGAAACGCTGCGTCTGTTAGTCATTTGCAAACTTCCCTTCCGGGTTCCCAGCGAACCCATCCTCGCGGCACGTTTAGAATCCCTCGCTAATCTGGGTCAGGATCCCTTTCTCAGCTACAGCCTCCCGGAAGCGCTGACGCGATTTGCTCAAGGTTTTGGACGCTTGATCCGTCATACAACAGATTATGGTGCCGTGATTGTCTTGGATAACCGGATCGTTCAAAAAAATTACGGAAAAGCGTTTCTCGATTCCATTCCCCTCACAAAAAGAATCTTCGCTTTATCGTCTCAAATTACTCGTGAGGTCGTTGATTTTCTTACGGGTTGGAACCGAAAACTTTAACCCCTTGTCACAAGAGGACATTTCCTGTAGGGTGCTACACGATAGAGGTAGGGTATGGGTATTCGTGGTGAGGTTTTTTCCACCAAAACGTCGACAGGAAAAAGAACGTACTTTTTCAACATCAAAGAGAATCGCCACGGCGATCTTTTTCTGAATATGGTTGAGAGCAAAAAGCAATTGGATAGTTCCTTCGAACGGCACTCTATGATCGTTTTTGAAGAAGATCTTGAAGTTTTTTTAGATGGCCTTAATCAAGCTGTAGCTTTCTTGAAGTCTGAAAAAAGTGCTTCGGCTCGACCGCGTTCCCACTCGGATCTTGAATAAAAATTTCAGTCCAATTACTTTTCATTCTTGAACTTAAAACTTTTCCGATGTATTTCTGACCTGCCGTGAATCGTGATGAGACTCTTGTGAAGCAGGGTGGGGTAACCCATGTGTTTTTCGAAAGCATACCGGTCATCGATCCACGACCATCGAGTCATCCAGTGGTCACGGGCAACCTTCGCGACAATTGAAGCCGCGCTGATGCAGGGTATTAAAGAATCTCCACGGACAACGGCTTCGCCTGGAATGGCAAGGTTCGGCCACTGATTCCCGTCGACGTAGGCGTATTCTGCCGTCCTTTTCATGGCATCGTAAGCGCGTCTCATGGCCAAAAGACTCGCCTGAAGGATGTTGATTTCGTCTATTTCGCGGGGCCAACTCCAGCCAATTCCGATGGCCAAAGCTTGGTTCTGGATCAATTGAAAGGCTTTCTCCCGGGCGGCTTTGCTCAGTATTTTGCTGTCAGCGACAGCTCCCGGCGGGAAATGAGTTCCAAGAATGACACAAGCTGCCGTCACGGGACCGGCCAAAGGTCCTCGACCCGCCTCGTCAATTCCACAGACCAAAACACCGCGACGTACGTCCATCCTTGCGCTTTTTCACTCCCTCTGCTAGAGTTAATCAGAAAATTGTTATTGCGACCAGGGGTCTACTTTTGTTTCTTAAAAGTATGGAAATATTTGGTTTCAAATCTTTTGCAGATCGAAGCCGCATTGAATTTACCCCAGGAATTACTGCTCTCCTTGGACCTAACGGCTGCGGGAAAAGTAACGTCGTCGATGCTTTGAAATGGGTGCTGGGTGAGCAAGTCAGCCGTTCCCTTCGTGCAGAAAAGATGGAAGACGTGATCTTTGGTGGGACAGAAAAACGCAAGGCTCTTGCCGTTGCAGAAGTCAGCCTGACAATGTCGAACGAAGAGCACGTTCTTGACCTTGACGTTCCTGAAATCAGTGTCAAACGGCGTCTTTACCGTTCCGGCGAAAGTGAATACTACATCAATAACACCCTGGTGAAGTTAAAAGAACTCAAAGAACTTTTTTACGACACGGGTGTGGGCAAATCTGCCTACTCGGTGATGGAACAGGGCCGCATTGATCAAATCCTTTCTACCAAACCCGAAGAAAGACGTTACCTCTTTGAAGAAGCTGCCGGAATTACTAAATATAAGATGCGGGGACAAGAAGCCGAAAGAAAGTTGGAAAAAACCGAAGAAAACCTGCGTCAAATTGAAGGGATCCTGGGAGAGGTACGACGGAGCCGCGAGTCGCTTCAGAAACAGTCTGAAAAAACTCAGACCTACCGTCGGCTCCGAGATGAACTTTTCCAGCTTGAAAAATTTCAACAGCTTCATCGGCTCAAGGTCTTACTGAAAAATTA
>JABEVL010000261.1 GCA_013043995.1 Spirochaetales bacterium
GAGTAACCTGATCGACGTTGATGTGATCGAGGCCCTTAAAATGAAACCCGCTAGACATCTCCCACCTGTTGCTTCATGTTGATCAAAACTTGTATCCCGACTGGATGGCCTGCACGATCTTGGACTTTAAAAGGGTATTTTCCTTTTTGAGCTGGGTAATTTCAAACTGCTGGGACCGAACAGCTTCTACGAGATCCCCCGTCGAAAGGGCTCCTGTGTCCAGGAGTTCTTCTAGGTAGGCCAGCTTTGCCGAAAAATCGATTTCGGCCTCGAGAGTTGCCGTTTGGTAGGTTTCTTCGAGCTCTGTCAGGTCCAAAGGGCCCGTATCGGCACGTTCAAACTGAATCATCTTGTCGGCAATGCGGTATATGGCCTGGGAAAGAACAGCTTGGGGTTTGTAAAGGATGATGGGAAGCCGAGAGGCGAGGGCGACATCCTGAAGCTCATCGCGGTAGATAACTCCAAGGTGCTCAAGGTCAACGTCCAGGTATTCCCGGCACGACCGGCGGACCCGGGAAACCTTATCGACGTCTTTAGGGTCGTCCAGCATGTTGAGTAAAAATCTCGGCTGAAAGTTCCTGGTGGCCTTTTTGTAGGCTGCGTAACTTTCCTGGTCATTTTTCTTGACCTCGTCCAGGAACTTTGAAACATACAGCTTTTGGACCCCCGAGCCCGAGGCCAGTCGCCGATCGAGCTCAAGCCGTGCCCATGAAGTTTTCTCAAACGAGGTGTCCAGAAGCCTGAAAATCGCATTTTTGATGAAAAAATAGGCGTTGACCGTCGCCGTGAGCGTGGGTGTGGTGACGACGATCCCGTGGTTGGACAAAAGAAAAAAATCCAGCGTGTTGGAATTGGTTCCTGCCCCCAGATCGAGGATCAAAAAGTCTGTATCGGACAAATTCAGAAGGTGACGGATGAGGTTTTTTTTCTGACTCTGCTTCAGGTTGGCCATTCCGGGGATCTCATTGTCCCCAGGGATAAAACGCAGGTTGGGAGTCTCTGTGTCAATGATCAAAGACTCGAAGGGAAATGACGAGGAGCTAAAAAAAGTACCGATCCCCTGAGGGACGGCTCGCAAACCTAAAATCAGGTGAAGGTTGGAACCGCCCAGATCAAGGTCGGCAAGTACAACGCGTTTTCCCGACTGAGCGAGCGCCACCGCCAGATTGGCCGCAACAAGGGATTTGCCGACGCCCCCCTTACCACTGGCGATGGGAATGATCTGCACCTTGAACCTCCGGGCAACGCCTCGACTGCGTCATTCTAATTCTGCACCTATCCACGGTCAAGGGTTTTCAATTATATTGCCGGCTATGGAACGTCAAGAAAAAAAGAAGCTCATCATCGGCGGAAGTGTTGCCGGTGCTCTCATGCTCGGAATCTTCATCCTCCTCTTTTTTATGCTCGGGCCCACGGTTTTTGGTCAAACCTCACTTTCAAGCTCCGATCCCGAGGCGGAACACTATGCCAAAATGTTCGAGCAGGTTCTGAGCTTTGTGAACAAGAATTACGTTGACCCTGTCGATGAACACAAACTCTTTGACGGGGCTCTCAAGGGACTTTTTGAAAGTCTCCATGATCCGTATAGCCTTTACCTGTCAGAAAGCGACCTTATGAGCCTGACGGATACAACGACGGGGGAATTTGGCGGCATCGGGCTTTATGTTGAAAAGTCTGACCCGGTGCTGGCGGCCAAAAGCAAGAACCCCAAGGATAAGTATGTCGAGATCGTCGCACCCATCGAAGATACTCCGGCCTGGAAGGCCGGAGTCTTGGCCGGAGACTACATTACAAAAATCAACGGCGAATCTGTCGATAGCCTTACCCTCGATAAAGTGCTGGAGCTCCTGCGCGGTCAGCCCGGCACAGACGTGAAAATTACGGTCTTGCGCGGTTCCGACACGGCACTCAATTTTACAATTCAACGCGCGATCATCCAGGTTCCTTCGGTCAAAACTGCCTGGATCGCTCCCGACATCGCCTACATACGTATCACACAGTTTACCGCCCACACACCCGAAGATTTCCATAAGGCGATTCTGAACTTTGGCAGGAAAGGCTATAAAAAGCTGATCATTGACCTACGGAATAACCCCGGCGGTCTTCTGGAGTCGGTCGTCAAAGTGGCCGATGAATTTTTTAAAAGCGGTGTCATCGTCTCCACGCGCTCCCGTGTGCCCGGCGAAAGCTACACCTACACCGGGGACGACACCCAAACGATTCCCAGTTCGATTCCCGTGGTCGTCCTCGTGGATAAAGGGAGCGCCTCGGCCGCCGAAATCCTCTCGGGGGCTCTCAAGGATAGAAAACGGGGTTTTCTTTTGGGTGAAAGAACTTATGGTAAAGGATCAGTCCAGCAGGTGATCCACTTTGACAAGACGGGCTTTAAGCTGACGATGGCACGCTACTACACACCTTCCGGCGTGAACATTGACAAAATCGGGATTGAACCCAACGAGGTTTTCACCGATAAACCCTTGACCGATGAGCAGATCAAAGAGATCCAGAAGCTCCCCCGGGAAACGAATTGGAAGTCCTTTGTGGACTCCAAGCCCGGGGAGGGCCGCATCGCCGCCTTTGCCGAAAAGCTTCACAGTTCCGGAGTGTCCCTCTCTCCGCGTGTTCTGCGCCGGATCCTGAGGCTAGACGTCGACCAGCATGAAAACATCACCCCTCCTGTCATCGACCTGGACTACGATATAACGTTGAAAGAAGCCATCCGCCTCCTGAACGCCGGGCCTCTGCCGATACGATGAAACAGTTTGTCCTCGAGCCGGGGCCGGAAACGTGTTCAGCCGATGGCGAAGGTCGTTACCGGGTTTTGGGCGCGGCCTTTCACTACCTGGTGAGGGTACGTCGCTTGGGACAGGGCTCCCGGTTCAACGTTTTGCTGGACGGCAAAACCCATGAGGCGACATTGCTTGAAGTGGATGTTTCAAGCGCCGTCATCCAGCTTTTCAAGCCTGAAAACCTTCGACAGGACGCCTTTGGGGTTGATCTGCAGCTTTGGGCCAGCTTGCTCAAGGGCCGTAAATTGGATGAAGTCGTCCGTCAGGCCGGAGAGTTGGGGACCGCGGTTTTTCAACCCATTGTGAGCGAACACTGTGTAGCCCGTTGGGAAGATGAAAAGCCCCGTGCAAAGCTTGATCGCTGGAAGGCGATCGCCAAAGAAGCCGCACAGCAGTCGGGAGCCCCGCGAGTGATGGAAGTGCGCTCCCCTGTTTCTATTCAGGAAGCGGTGGCGGACTGGAGTAAAAAAGGGCCCCTCCTTTTTTTCCACCAGGTTCCTCTTGTCAAGGCGAGTCTGCACGGCTATCTTTCTTCCCGGCCTTCCGCCGTGGCTGTTTTGATTGGGCCCGAAGGCGGATTTTCTGAGCGTGAGACAGAATTATTGACTGCCGAGGGTGGCTCGGCCGTATGGTTCGGTCCCACGGTCCTACGTGCAGAGACAGCTGGAACGGCCGCATTGGCGGCCGTCAAAATTCTCTTGTTGGAGCAGTTAGAATGGACCATCCCTTCCTGAAAGGAATCAAACGCATCCTCCTTTTGAGGGTTCCCTTAGACATCGTTCCTGATGAAGAACTTGACCGTGTTATTTTGGAGATTGTCGAACGGAGCGATATCGGTCCCATTGTCTTGCTGACGTACGCCAAGATGATGAAAGCCCGGCGCGACCCAGAGTTCCTGGGCTACCTGCACAAGGCCGCTCTCGTTATTCCGGTTTCAAAGAGCCTGGAAAATGCCGCCCGTTTTCTCCGGCTTCCTGCCATTTTTCGCTATGAACCTTTCGCTTTCACCATTCGAACCCTGGGAGTTTTGGAAAACAAGCATAAATCTCTCTACCTTTTGGGAGAAAACCATAAGGCAATTCAGCTCATTGCCAGCAATATGAGAACGTCGTTTCCTGGTCTTAATCTCGTGGGCCGTCATGCGGGTTTTTTCCCAAGGGACAAGGAAGAAATTATCCTCACTGCCATTCAAAAAGCGACCCCGGCTTTTCTTTTGATCGGAACAGGCGTCCCCGGAAAAGATAAATGGTCTTTTCGTTTAGCGTCGCGGCTTCCGGCCCGTCTTGCCC
>JABEVL010000262.1 GCA_013043995.1 Spirochaetales bacterium
CCCGAAGAGCACCTGAAAGCCCTTTTGGAAGAGTGGGCCCCCGACGCCCAAGCCCGTGCCGAACGGGCCCAAAAGGCTCCTGCCGAGCCGATCAACCTTCCAGCTGACCTCCTCACCGTGATGATCCGCGAATTTGTCGCGTACTCGACGGGTGCCATGACGGCCGGTGAACAAATACGGCTCAACGATGAGATCCCCGACTGGCCGACCGTCTACTGGAAAAAATTTCCTGACCGTATCCAGCGTCTGATCAAGGTCTTTCTGGACGGAAAACTCCCGCTGGAAGATTTTTGGAGCGAGGTGCGCTCGACTTTGGGCCAAAGCCGATGACACGGCTAAACTAAAAGGGCGTGGTGAAATCGTGCTGCGGGGTTAAGCGGGACTGACCCTGAGCAGAAAATTTTCCTGCAAGCTGGCCAGAATTTCAGGGTTCCCCTTCAATCGGGGGTTCACAAAACTCAAGTAGGTGAGCTGCTGGAGCAGCGCCTCGAATTCCATCGCCAGGGCTTCGGGGTTGATGTCGGCGCGCATAAGGGTTGCCTGTTGGGCCAGGCGAAACCGCCGGGCCAGCTCGGCCTGTTTTTGAGCATCGTAAGCGTCGATGCGTTGTTGAAATTCGGGGAAACGGCGAGTGGCCTCGTACAAGAACGTGTAATACCTCAAAATGGCGTCGTCGCTGGAGCTTCCGACCCGGGATGCTATGGCTTTTTTTGACTCAAGGATGGAGGCGAAGCCTGAACGGATGAGTTCCTCAATTCTGTTTTCAGGGATACGCTCGATCCAGGCTGGAAGAGCCGCCAGATCGTTGAAGTGAAGGCCGACCGCCCTGTAGTAGAGCTCTTCTTTGCTCTTGAAGTGGTGGTAGAGGGCGCCCTTGGTTACTCCCGCCGCTTGACAGACGTCCGAGATGCTCACCCCGTGAAAACCTCGCTGGCGAAAAAGCCTAAGGGCGGTCGTGGCAAGGTTTTCTTGGCTATCCTGTCCTTTCGGCGTGAGTCCCATGGCTCACAAGTAGCGGGTTTTGAAAAAGCTGTCAAGCAAAACATACCTTTTGGTATGTAAAAATATGGACGTAATCTCAAAATGGGTGTAGTTTGTTGAGAGGTTTTGTTTGAAAGCCTCATTTGAATTCTTTTCAGGTAGGTAGGTATGTTTAAAATTTCTGGGACGCTGGCGGGACTGGCTGTGGCCTTCAGCCTCCTCGCCTCATGTTCAGCCCCCACGTCATCGTCCTCATCGTCCTCTCCCGCTTCGACAACGTCTTGGGGGACGAACCCCCTCGTGTCGGTTTCTTCGCCCTCGTCGACCCCTGCGAGTTCCATCACGGCCGCTTTGCCGGCTAACGTCAGCGACGGGGTGACCCTCGACGCCTGGTTGTGGACTTTTGCACAGGTTCAGGCCAACCTGGCCAACATCGCCGCTGCCGGTTACAACGCGGTTCAGGTTTCGCCGCTGGAACCGACCAAACAAACGTCGATTTCAGAGAGTCAGTGGTACCTTTTTTACCAGCCCTGCGATTTGACCGTGGGGAACGCCCAGCTGGGCAATGAAGCCGCTTTTAAGGCCCTGACCGCGGCGGCGGCCACCTACGGTATCAAGATCATCGTCGACGCGGTCCTCAATCATGTTGCCGACAACGGAACCGTGGGCGGTTTAGACCCTAATGTCGCCTCCTATATTCAAAGCAATAAGGCGACTTGGTTTCATAATGGCCCCACGGTGCCCTCGAACCAGTGGAGCAACCGCCAGTATGCGACCCAAGACGACTTGGACAACGAACCCGACTGGAATACTCAAAATACGACGGTCCAGAGTCTGATACTGGGCTTTTTGAACCAGTGCGTCGCCGACGGTGCCGGCGGTTTCCGCTTTGACGCGGCCAAAAGCATCGAAACTAACGCCGGTGTGGACGCCGGCAATTCCTGGACAGGGGCAGGGGCGGCGGGGAGCGTCACCCTTTACAAGTGGGATCCCGTGAACCTTGCCCTGACCACGACGCCTTATTCCGTTCCCGGCACGGGGAACTTTTGGGACGACGTACTGCCCAACCTGACTAATAAGACCAATCTCTTTTTATACGGGGAAGTTATTGAGCAGGGGGCGGATTCCTATGGTCCAGGAGACAACGAGGCGGGTTACCAGACCTACTGCCGCACGACGGAGACCAACGCGATGGGCCAGATCTACAACGCGGTTTCAAGCGGAAACCTGACGGGCCTGACTTCCTTTCAAGGATCGACTGAGGCAACTGAAAATCCCAACAAGATCGTGGTCTACACAGAAGATTGGGATGATTATGCCGGGAGCTTGTACCAAACGACTAACCAGACCTACACCCAACGGCTTTTGGAAAATGCGATCCTGACGGCCCGGGCGGGGATGGTGAACATCGTTTTTGTCCGCCCGAACGAGGGCCTGTGGTGGGACCCCAGCCTGGTGGCCGTCAACACGTTCCGTAACGCCGTCGTCGGTGATACGGAGTATTTGGAGTACGGCGGCAATGGAGCTGTCGCGGCCAACAGCGTGCTGGTGATCAAGCGTCAGTACGCAAGCGGCACAAACTCGGGCAACGACCAGGGCATAGTGCTGGTCAACGACTCGTCGAGCACTCAATCGGTGCAGGTGTCAACGAGCCTGCCTGCCGGGAGCTACACCGACAAAGGACCTTCGGGTACCACCTTTACAGTCACTGCTGGGACCACGGGGATTACGTCTCCCAACGGAGGTAACACCCTGACAGGAAACGTACCGGCTAACGGCGTCGTCGTGCTAATGTAATAGTCGGCAGAAAAACGGTTGGGAGTCTCTCAAACGAGCCAGACTTCCAACTTTTCGTCGCGCTCGCGGTTGACGTACTCAAAGACCTTGCCGCTCGAAGCTGTTTCAAGGCTCCGGAAAATCGCCTCAAAGTCGATCTGCTGAAGGGGCGAGCCCATGAGGGGCGTGCGGAAGAGCATCAGAGGCTTGAGGGCCAGCAGAACCTTGAGCGGCACGCTCACCTGGTTGCGTTCGGTCAGACCCTCGGCGTCCAGAACCTTGAAAAGGACCGTCTGGGGGCCGTTTCCCGTGGCTTGCCGAAAGGTTTGGGACGCTTTTTCAAAAAGTTGCTCGAAACTTTCCCCAAGGTTGCGTCCGACGTCGCTGAGTGCGTTAAAAAGGTCATGGGCAGGTTCAGGTTTTTGGGCCGTTTCGTCCTGCTGAACGAGCTCGAGGATCAGTCGTTGACCCTGCTCAGGGGTAAGAAAACCCTCTTGAACCATCTTGAGGATCTTCAGAGTTTGTTCTGAGTCCATGCTTGACTCCTTGTCTGTCAAGTTTCGGCGTCGGCTAAGGCGTCTTCGTCCGAAAGATCGGGTAGGGCGGCTTCAACGTCAAACGGCAGGCTGCTTTTGACGACCTGGAAAAACAGGTTTTCGATTTCTACCCCGATGTTGATGTTATGGATAATACAATTTTCAGTGGTTTTCAATTCAATGGGAGTGAAATTGAGGATGCCGCGGATCCCCGCGTCCTTGAGTTGCCTGTGGCAGTCGGTCGCAACGTCCTCGGGTACGGCCAGAATGGCGACTTCGATCTGTTGGGTTTGAATGAAATCTTTGAGCTGGCTCATGGGCAAGACAGGAACCTCGATCTTATGCAACAGACTTTCAGGTGAGATGTCAAAGCCCGCAGCGACCTCGAAGTCGCCTTGGTGAAAGCCCTTGTACTGCGCCACCGCCGAACCGATCTTGCCCATGCCGACGATGATGATTTTTTGCTCGCGGCTCTTGCCCAGGATGCGGTTGAGTTGCTCGGAAAGGTAGTCGATGTTGTAACCGCCGCGCTTGTTCCCGCCCAAAACCAAAAGAGAAAAATCTTTTCGGACAAGAGCGGGAGCCACCCCGATCGCATCGCCGAGGTTGTTGGAAAAGACCTTTTCAAAACCCAGGCTCTTGAGCTGGGTAAGGATGCGTCGGTACTTCAATAATCGGATTACTAGTTCTTTATTAAGCTTGCTTTTCATTTGTTGTTCTGTTTTTCACAAAAACATGGCTCAATATAAGGCTTTACCGGGGGTTTGGCAAGCCGAATCCGTGAAAAGTCATTTGGCAAAAAGCTCAGACTCTTGTAGAATGCTTTCAAGAGGTTGTGCATGATCTACCAAGTCGAGATGATCCGCTCCGCCACGGCTTTAAGCAAGGACGATTTAAACACCAGTTTTGTGTACAAAATCAGGCTTTCAGGCAACTTCGTCATGGAGATTTCGGATGAAATCAGCCTTTTTGTCAACACTTTGATCAACGGCGGCATGAAAAAGGTCGTTTTTGACCTGACCGATCTGAAATACATCGACAGCACGGGCATCGGCATCTTTATTAGCTTGACGAAAGCCGTCCGTGCCAAGGGCGGCGACCTTGTTTTCCTGAACGTGAACCAAAAAATTCTCGAAGTTTTTCACTTGGTCAAATTGAACGACTTTATTCCGTTTTTCAGGGGCGAAAAGCAGGTGGTCGATCACTTTTTCGCCTTGAAGGTGTGAAGTTCCTTTTCGGGATAGGGGTAGTTTGCTGGGTCTGCGTCCCCGGCGTTTGGGCACAATCCCCGATGAATCCCTTTTTGATGTCCAAGCCCACCCTCACTCCTCTCCAGCGCGCCGATTACCTGATCAGCTTGAATCCCTCCTATCCCTTTGCCGACGCCCTTAACCTGTCTCTTTTGTACCAGGAAGAGGGCGGGGTCGAGGGGGTCAACGCTGACGTCGCCTTTGCCCAGATGCTATTAGAAACAAATGATCTGCGTTTCGGCGGTCAGGTCCGTGCCAGTCAAAACAACTTTGCGGGGTTGGGCGCCGTGGACGGAGGAGCGGCGGGCCTCAGTTTCCCTAACCCCAGGCTCGGGGTGAGGGCTCAAATCCAGCACTTGAAATACTATGCAGGAACAGCGCCCCTCGTGGAGCCCCCCGTCAACCCCCGCCTGAAATGGATCCGGCGCGCTTGCGCACCGACGGTC
>JABEVL010000263.1 GCA_013043995.1 Spirochaetales bacterium
GCACCCCCGTGCTCCACGGGTGGTCCGGCCACTCGACGGACTCGACTAACGCCGAATCAGGGGTCAAGCCCGAGATTTTCAGGCCTGCCTGTCCCAGACTGTGCCGGTAGGCGTTGGAAAACTCGTAGCGGTGGCGGTGGCGCTCCCAGATGACTCCTTCGCCGTAGGCCCGGGCGATGACGGTTCCCGGGACCGTGTGGGTGGCGCTTCTTCCCAGGCGCATCGTTCCGCCCAGCTTGGTCACGCCTTCTTGTTCCTCGAGCAAGCTTACCACCGGATGGGGGGTTTTTTCGTCAAATTCCGAAGAGTTAGCCTTTTCCAGACCTAAAACCGTGCGAGCGTATTCGATCACCATGATCTGCATTCCCAGGCAGATTCCCAGGTAGGGAAGGCGGCTTTCACGAGCGTAACGTGCGGCCTGAACCATCCCTTCGACGCCCCGGCTTCCGAAACCGCCGGGGATCAAGATCGCATCCACCCCTGAAAAAATTTCTTCGAGCGGGGCGCCCTTTTCAAGCTTCTCGGCGTCAATTTTTTTGATCTTGACCTTGACCCTGTTGCTCATTCCGGCGTGAACCAGGGCTTCATCGACGGATTTGTACGTGTCGTGCAGGTCGATGTACTTACCGACCATGGCAACGGTGACGGTTTTTTCGGTGTTTTTGTAGCCTTCGACAAGCCGTGACCAGTCCTCAAGGTTGGCTTCTCGAACGTCGAGGTTGAGTTTGCGTAGGACGATTTCGTCGAGCTTTTGCTTGTGGTAGATGAGGGGGATTTCGTAGATCGTCGTGTTCACGTCGATCGCAGAAAGGACCGAGTCGAGGCTGACGTTGGTGAAATTGGCAATTTTGCGCCGCATCGAGTCGTCGAGTTCCCGCTTGGCGCGGCACAGCAAGATGTCGGGCTGAATGCCGATTTCACGAAGTTCCTTGACGGAATGCTGGGTGGGTTTTGTTTTGAGTTCGTCTCCAGAAACGGCGGGAACGAGGGTCAGGTGCACCGATAGAACGTTTTCATGGCCGAATTCGTGGATGCACTGCCGCGCCGTTTCCAAAAAGGGAACCGATTCGATGTCTCCGACAGTTCCCCCCACCTCGACGATGGTGATGTCCACTTCGGGCAGGTTCCCGATTTTCACAATCTGGGATTTGATTTCATCCGTGATGTGGGGAATCACCTGGACCGTCCGGCCCAAATAGCGGCCCTCACGTTCCTTGTTGATGACCGTTTGGTAAATCTGGCCCGTCGTGATGGAATGGGCCCGGCTGAGCGGGGAGGAGGTAAAGCGCGAATAATTGCCCAAATCGAGGTCGGTTTCGGCCCCGTCGTCGGTCACAAAGACCTCGCCGTGCTGGTAAGGACTCATTGTTCCTGCGTCGACATTCAAATATGGGTCGATTTTGACCATCGCGACCCTGTAGCCGCGGCTTTCCAAAAGAGTTCCGATCGACGCCGCCGCTATGCCTTTTCCGAGGCTGGAACAGACGCCGCCCGTGACGAAAATGTATTTCTTCATGGGATTTTATTATCCCACAGTCGTCGAAGGGCTGTCAACAAAGGCAAGCAAGGCTCTGTGGGCATAAACGGGAATTCGAAGGAGCTGGGAAACGACAAGGCCGTCTCCGGGGCGAAGTTCCAGAAAACCTGGCGAGGATTTTTTTTGAAACAAGAGCCTGCAATGCACCCGGGCATCGTCGCCGAAGGAAAGAAAAACGGCCTCGGAAGTGTACTTGTTGGCGATGAGAAGCTCGATGAGAACGGAGTGGACCCTGCCTTGTTCGGTTTGGGGGTGGTCGATGAGGCGTACGAGCTCTGCGGCGTCCAGTGAATCCAGATCGAGATAAAGTTTCTCCCCGTGGGCTCCCGTCAACTCGGCACACGAAATTTGTTCGGCTTCGTTCCAAGTCAGCGCCGATAGACTCAGGTCGGTGTAGTCTGGAGCGGACATTTAACTCCCCCCTTCTCAAAGTGTAGCCCTCTTTGCGGATTTTTCATCTTCAGTTTTGTTGACTGTCATCGGGGACAAGCCTAGACTGAAAGGAGATGGCAACCGCGGCGGATTTTCTCACAGATCCCTTTTTTGAAAAGTTTCGTACCCTGATTTACGATGCGAGCGGCATTACCTTCTCAACTTCCAACCGCCCGATCCTTGAAAGCCGTCTCAGGGAACGGTTGCGCCAGGCCCAACTCGGCGACCTGGCGGCCTACTTAGCTCTGATCCAAAAAAACCCCGAAGAGATGAAAGCTTTTCTGGACTCGGTTACCACGAACCTGACGCGTTTTTTTCGTAATCAGGTCCAGTTTGACTCCCTCGAGCACGATATTCTGCCGGATTTGGTGCAGTACAAGAGGAAAAAAGGTTTGGACCGGCGCGTCCGAATCTGGAGTGCGGGTTGTTCCACGGGGGAAGAACCCTACACCCTGGCGATGATCCTGAAGGACAAGCTTCCAGCTGATTTTGCCTTTGACGTTTTGGCTTCGGACCTGAGCCTGAAGTCCTTGATGACGGCACAGCAAGGGTTTTACCAGGATGCGAAAATGCAGGGCGTTCCCGAGTCCTACCTCAGCCGTTTTTTTGTTAAGGTCAACGATGGCTACCAGATCAAGGACGAACTTAAAGCCCGGGTCAGGTTCGACTACCACAACCTCAAATTTGACTCGGGCCAACGGAATATCGACGTGATCTTTTGCCGCAACGTCCTGATCTATTTTGACGAAGCGGCTCAAAAGAACGTGGTCGATCTCTTTTGGCAGTCGTTGACAGAGCATTCTTACTTTTTCATCGGGCATAGCGAGTCGTTGTTCGGGATGAACACCCAGTTTAAATTCCTGAAAACGGACCGAGCCGTGCTCTACACCAAGATCCTTGACGCATGACGGGAGAGCTCATGAGCGAACCTTTGAAAGTTCTAATTGTCGATGACTCAGCGTTGATGAGGAACTTGATCAGCCGAATTGTTGAAAGTGTTCCAGACCTCAAGGTTTGGGGGACGGCCATGAACGGCGTTTTTGCCCTGCAGAAGATCCGCTCGGCCTTGCCGGACATCATCATCCTTGACCTTGAAATGCCCCAGATGAACGGCCTTGAATTTCTGAAAAAAAGGCAGGAACTCAAGATCGACGTCCCCGTGATCATTTTGTCGTCGATTGCCCGCCGCGGCGCCGAGGTGACGATGGAGGCTCTGTCCTTGGGGGCTTCGGATTTTATCCAGAAACCCTCGGGAGCCGTGAGTGAAGATATCCACCTGGTGAAAGATCATTTAATCGACTTGATCCGTGTCTGGGGCGGGCGCCACCGCCGGAGTTCCTTGCATGAAGGACCCGATCGTCCCTCCTTGCCTGCCCGCGAAGCCTCCCCCGTGCCGGAAACCCCAGCACGGACCCCCGGTCCCCTGCGGTCGCATTCAGGTTTGCAAATTCTGGCTATCGGCATCTCGACGGGGGGGCCGAACGCTCTGCGAACCGTATTTGCCGGTCTGGACGCTGACTTCCCCCTCCCGATTGTCGTTGTTCAGCACATGCCCCCGGGCTTCACGGCGGAATTCGCGCATTCACTGGACCGA
>JABEVL010000264.1 GCA_013043995.1 Spirochaetales bacterium
CCACAGCGTCGTTGGCCAGACGGCGTGTTCTGTCGCGTTCCTGGCGTTGTTTCTCTACTGCTTGGTAGGCCCGCTGGTGGGTTGCGCGGCGTTCAACCTTGTCTTTTTCGATCAGTTGTTCTGCCCACGCTCGAGTGTCTTCTATGACGGGTTTGGCAATTCCAGGCTTGATACGCCTCCAGACATTCTGCATGTAAATATCTTTGCGGACGTTGTACTGGTAGGTCCCTTCGCGTGCCAGTAAATCGTAGACGGAGTACAGGATGGCCTCGTCTTCTATTCCTTGCTTTCTTCCTTCTTTAATGATCCGAAAAATATTCGCTTGAGGTCCCTTGTTCCGGGCAGAATAAAGGTAAACTTTGTTCTCAAAAACGTTGTCTTCCGTGCGCAACCAATACTGCCAACAGTAAGTTAGGGTGATGTTCTCCGTTCCTTGAATTTTGGGATTGACCAGAATCTCTTTAAGATCTTGGGCTGAGAAAACCACCGTTCCGACGTCGTACGTCACAACTTTTACTTTGTTTTTGGGCTGGTTTTCTCGGAGGAAGTTTTTGGGGAGAACAAGTCGAATTTCTTTGCGGTCAAAGAGATGGTCTCCTAAATAGTCCTGGAGAACACTGCAGATGGAATTAAATTCCTGCTCATGCCAGACGGCAGCCTTGGCGTAGGCTTGAAGGCGCATCAGGTATCGGGAAGCTTCTGGTCGGGCAAGGGGAAAAATTTTCAAAGCTTCATGAATGGGCTCGAGGACGGTCCAGGATTTGCCGGTTTTCCCTTTACCAAAACATCTGAGAATGTAGAGTACAGTGCGTTGAAAAGCAGAAAGCGACCTGTCCGCAAGGTCGTTTTTAAGCTTTTCCATGAGTGGGAGGAAAAACGAATTCTTGGTTCTGAACCAACGCAAAAGAGATGTTCGGGATTCAGTCATGGGGTACTTTTGCGAAAGCCGAGTATAGATACCCCGCGCTGCGGGCAGCCATTTTTCAGCTCGGGCCCGAAAGTATTTTTCAATATCGCTGTCGCCGTCGGCTTTGATTTCCGGGTACTCTGTCCGAAGTACGAGCTTTCGGGCCCGTAACGTTGGTTCAGGAGTTGGCGAAGTTTCGGCCGCTGAAAAAAGCTCGAAAAGACGAGGTTCAAATTCTTCGAGGTAACCACAAAGGTTTTCAGGAGATTTTTGTTTTAGATAAGTTCTCAGGTCGAAGTAAACAGAAAAAAAGTCCTCAACCTGTAACGAAGAAAAAGTCGCTTCAAGAAGTGGAAGCGCTGATGCCATTTGCGACTTATCGCGAAGCCTTTCAAAGACAAGCTGGTAAAAGTCCTTCGAGACCGTTGAAATTGGCATGACTCTTCCATTTTATCCGAGCCGTCCAACCGTGACAAGTCTTTGAAATCTGGCTTGACCAAAGGGAAAGGAGTTGTTAAATTGCTTTCCGGCTTACGGTGGCATAGCTCAGATGGTAGAGCAAGCGGCTCATATCCGCTCGGTCGGGGGTTCGAGTCCCTCTGCCACCATTCCTTTTTTCTTGAGGCATGGGCTCATTATGGGCTCCAATCCACGCCGTTCCGGGCGTATTCCAAAAGATTTTCGTTTTTTTCTATTCTCCAAGGGGCGAGGTCTTGGCCCTTAGCGGCTTGATCCCTCTTTTCGACTAACCTTTTCAGGTGGACCTGCTGCGCAGGTGAGAGCGTCATCCATCCCTTAACACGAGTCCAGGCTTCCTTTTGGGATATTTCTAGTCCCTCAAGAATTTGCATCCGTTTGTGAAAAGGTGCCGCTAGCGTTCCTGATTCCAGGAGAGGTTTCCATCGATCCCAAACGGCCAGCAGGTAGCGAACGTCCTGCGCCGCATATTTTTTCTGATCTTCAGAAAGGGGCCTCTGGTTCCAGTCCGAAACCTGGAGTTCGGGATCTTTTTGAATCTGATGACCCAAGACCTGCTGGATGACGAGGGCAAGGGAAACACGGGGTCCAATCACAAGCCGGGCGGCCTCCCAAAGGTCAATCATTCCACGGGGACGGCAACCAAGTAAAAACTTCAAATAGCGTACATCGTTTGAAGCTCCCCATAAAACTTTTTCGATTGCCTGATTTTCAAGCACCTCTTTAAAGATTGAAAGGTCAAAACCTGTCAGCGTATCGAGCAAGTAGATGGCACCGTCGGGAAATCCCACCTGTAAAAGACAGATCCTATAACCGTAGCGGTGGAGCATGAAGTCTCCTTCGAGGTCCAAGGCGATCTTTTTTGCTGTCAAAAACTTCGGCGCATGCTTGTGCCAAGCTCCCTCAGAATCGATCAAGACAAAGTCGGACACTAAAGGCGCCTCTTGTAGGATTTCAGAATTTGATAGGCTTCGTTGATGCGCTGTGAGGTTTGTGTGGCTTCTTTATAGGAAATGGGATTTTCGGTGTGACGGTCAGGATGATGGATTCTTAAAAGTTTTTTGTGGGCGGTTTCGATTTCTTCCCAGCTGGCGTTCACGTTCAAACCCATAACTTGGTAGGCCGAGACGAGTTTGGGGTCGAGTTGGGGTTGGGGTGAGTGCTCATGGTGGAACGATTTTGGCCCTTGTTGTCGGGGCCGGGGGGGCGGCTCGTTCTTCAAGAACGCTTCAAGTTCTTCTTCGGCGGCAACCTGGTCTGCGTCACGGGAAGGCTGTGACTTTTCAGACAAGGTGTCGAACGTCCAGGATCGAAAAAGTCGGCCCAAACGATCGAAAATTGGATCCATTACGAACTCCTTGCCAGAGCATATTCAGCCTCAGGCAAAAAAGGAAGTGTCTGGGGCGTAAAGACCTTGAAAAAGGTACCTTACAGGTGCAGTCACCCAGATTCGTGGTCCCGGAAATGAAATCTGAACAAAAAAGGGTTGATCGTTGAGACTTACAAGAACTTCATCTGAGCTCAGACCGTCCAGGTGGGCACTCAGGGCGACCGCCGAAGCCGCAGAGGAATGGTCTACCCAGGAAGAGAGCCGAACCCAGGCGCTGATCAGGTCCTTTTGGGCTACTGAAAATAAAACAATCGGCCGTGCCGGGTGGTTGGCGGCTGAGAGTCGGGCTGATCGACGTAAGCTTTGTGCGTCAGGAGAAGGCGTGAACTGTGTCCAAAGTGCTTGGGGCGTTTCCCAGGGGACCACCACCTGGTCCAGATGCTGTTCTCTTTGAAGCGGCGTATGCCAATCAGGAAGTTGACCTGCATTCGTAGGAGATGGGACCTCGAGACGAAAATTTTGTGAGTCGACAGATTCAACGGTAAAAATGCGACCTTTAGACTGAAGTGTGAACGGTTTGACCCCGTATTCTCCAGAGTCAAACAAAAAACGGGCTGAGCAAAAAAGAGCGTCCACGGGAACGACATCGGGGGTAAACCGCGTCGAAGCCGTATGAATGGAGGGCGAAATTCCAGAACGACGCGTAAACGCAATCACGCCATCGGCTCCCACACCTAACCGGCGGGAACATAAACGTTGTGCAAGGTCCTGAAAGGCAAAACCCTCAAGTTGTTCTGCAGTAAGAGCAGATCTCAAAAGAAGATAATCGCCAAGACCGCAGGACGCTTTGATAAAATCAATATCATGGATGGACAAGGTTGTCCCCGGTTGGTGTGAAAAATTCTGCATGCACCTTTTCAACAGCCTTATCCAGGTCTTGTTCGCGAACGACCATCGAAAGATTGATTTCTGAGGAGCCCATGGAAACGAGAAGGACAGGGATGCCCCTTAGTGCCTGGAAAGCCCTCTCGAGAAAGGTTTCTTGTTTCCAGAGGCCCTGACCCACAAGTGAAACAATTGCGACGCTGTTTTCCACTCGAACGGAACCCAGTTCTTCGAGGGCCTGTAGCAAGGCTTTGACGTCATGGGTTTCGTTGATCGTGACCGAGACAGAAACCTCGCTGGTCGCCACGAGGTCGACGGAGGTTTTAAAGTGATCAAAAATGGAGAAAATACGTTTTAAGAATCCGTAAGCCATGAGCATTCGGCTTGAAGTAACCGTCATCATCATGACGCCCTTGCGCCCTGCGATCGCACGTAAACCCGTTCCTTGGGCAGAACTGGTAACCAGAGTGCCTGGAAGTTCGGGGCGTTTGGTATTTTTGACCCAAACCGGGATGCCTGATTCGACAGCCGGCTGAATCGTCGCAGGGTGAACGACCTTGGCGCCAAAAAACGCCAGCTCAGCCGCTTCTGCGTAGGTAAGCTCGGGAATCGTTTGTGCTGATGGAACTTTTCTGGGGTCTGTCGTCATAATCCCGTCGACGTCTGTCCAAATTTCGATCCTCTGGGCGTTCAGACAGGCTCCTAAAATCGAGGCCGAATAATCCGATCCCCCCCTTCCCAAGGTCGTTGTTACACCTTGAACCGTCGAGCCGATAAAGCCTTGGACGATCCAAAGAGAGGGATTTTTTGGGGCAATCTGATTAAGAATCGCCTGGGAGGTGAGATCCCAAATCACGTTTGCGCTTCCAAAATTTTCATCAGTGACGATGAGTTTTCGGGCGTCAAGGAGTTTTGATTGAAAACCCAGACCCTGGGACAGGGCATGAAGAATCGCTGTTGAAAGGAGTTCCCCGGAAGCCCAAATGGCGTCAGCGACCCTGGCGGAGCATTCTCCCAGAAGAAAGCTTCCCTTCACAAGTGTTCTGATGTCTGAAAAAACTGCAGAAATGCCTTCTAATGCTTGATTTCTGGCCTGCTGTGGGATGTGGCCGATCACTGTTTTGTGTTGATTCTCAAGAGCCTTTAAAATGCTGTCGGCTAGGACACGCTGATCTTTCTGGATGGCGTCGGTCAACGCCACGAGCTGATTGGTTACACCGGCCATAGCCGAGCTGACCAGAACCAAACCTCCGCTGAGATGCTTTGAGCAGATTTTGAAAACTTGCTCCATCGCTGGAGCATCTTGGACCGAAGTACCCCCAAATTTAAAAACAACCATGACCTCACGGTAAAAGAAAGAACTCGGGGTGTCAAGAAAAGGAGGGAATTGGCGATTTACTGTCTTTAGGCTACATTCTTGACGGGGGAAAAATGACCGAACTCAGCGCGTCTCTTGATTCGGCAACGGCATTTATTCAAAAACGAACTCAATTCCGTCCAAAATGCGCCTTTGTCCTTGGATCAGGTCTTTCAGCAGTCGCCGATTCCTTTGAGGGAGTCGAATTATCTTATGCG
>JABEVL010000265.1 GCA_013043995.1 Spirochaetales bacterium
CCCAGGGGCTTCCGGTTTGGCAACCTCTGGCCCTGGTTTATACCCATGAGACCCTGCCCGCTTCGGCTGCAGATGAATTTATGGTCGGCGATAATCTGCTCGTGGCCCCCCTGGGACCTGTCTCGGCGTCGGGCACAACCCGTAAGGTCTACCTGCCTGGAAACGCCTCCTGGTTCGACGTCAGAACCGACGAAGAACTGGCGGGGGGGCGCGAGTACGACGTCTCTGAGGGGAACGAGGTCCCTGTTTTTGCTAGGGCCGGCGCCATGGTTCCCACCCAGGACCCGCTGACGTACGACGGCAAGGACGTTTTCTGGGCGACCACAGTCCAGATTTGGCCTGGGGCCCCGGGCGAGGTTGAACTGAGTTGGGACGACGGTGTCAGTCAAAACGCCCAAGGAGGAGAACGCACCCTGACCCAGGCGGCCTACCTCTTTTCGGACAGGACCATGGAGCTGGACCTGACGAGCCTGCAAGCCTGGGCTCCCGTGACGCCCGGTTTTGTCTTGTACAGGCTCCACAACGTTTACAGACCGCAGCAGGTCAGCATCGACAACGCACCGATCCCGCTTTTTGGCGACAGCTGGGGGGTGACCGACACGGACCGCAGCGCCTCGTGGTACGAGCACAACAACACCCTGTTGATCAAAGTCTTCCGTCCCGACAAAACACAGACGGTTCAGATGGTTTTCTAAAGCGCCCAAGCCTCTTCCCCGGTTGCCTTGAAGGTCCGGAAGGAAGAGGTTTTTTTATATTTTAATGTGAATAAAATCACAATAAAATTGACATTAGATAATAAAAGTGATAAAAATATAAATGTAAGGAATGAATTAGATTATTTGATCTAATTTTATTGATCTTTGCCGGATGTTCTTACATAATGTCGTTAAATTATTTTTTTTGTGAGAGGAGGAGATATGTCGACACAAACGTTGACCAACGTTGAGGCTCCCGAGTTTTCCCCGGCCCTCGTTCAGTACATCGAGGAATGGAAAGATAAACCGGGTAACTTGATCATGGTGCTGCACAGGCTTCAGGAAGAGTTTGGCTACTTGCCCCGTGCGGCGGTGATCAAACTCTCCCAAATGATCGGAACCCCTCTGGCCAAAATCTACGGGGTCATCACCTTTTACCACTACTTCAAGCTCAACAGACCCGGAAAGTTCAACATCCAGGTGTGCTTGGGGACGGCCTGTTACCTGAAGGGCGGGCAAGACATCATCCAGGAGATTGAAAACCTGTTGGGCATCGGCATCAACCAGGTGACCGACGATGGGATGTTTTCCGTGGAGGCTGTCCGTTGCGTCGGATGTTGCGGTTTGGCCCCCGTTGCCGTCGTCGGCGGAGAAGTTTTTGGGAAAGTGGACCCTGAAAAGCTTCCCGAAATCTTGGCCAAGTTCAAGAAAGGAGACTGATGCACAGGACCTTGGGCGATTTTGTCACGGACCTGTTTCAGAACGCGGTCGAAGCGCAAGCTTCCTTTTTGACCTTGACTTTGATGGAACAGGAGGGGCGGCTGGCTGTGACCTTGACGGACGATGGACGGGGAATGGACGAAGCCGAAATCGAAAGGGCCAAAGATCCCTTTCACACCGACGGGAAAAAACACCCCGGCCGCAAGGTTGGGTTGGGTTTGCCGCTGGTGATCCAAACGGTGGAGGCGACAGGCGGAGCTTTTCAGATCGCCAGCCAAAAGGGCCTGGGAACGACGGTTCAGGCCGAGTTTAACCTGGAGCACTGGGACACCCCGCCACCCGGCGACTGGAGCGTCGTATTGAGTCAGCTTATGGCCTGGAACGCAGACTTTGAACTGGTGCTCCGGCGCAGGCTCGAACGGTTCGGGCGCGTTCTTGAGTACCAGATCAGCCGTTCCGAACTGCGCGAAGCCCTGGGAAGTTTTGAGGACGTCGAGGCGTTGAAATTGTTGAAAGAATACTTTCGCTCTCAAGAGAGCATGGAGGAGCAAAAATGACTCTGCAAGAATTACGAACGATGCGTGAGGCCGGTAAAAAGGCCATGGAACGCCGTATCGTCGAAGGAAAAACGATCGAGATCGTTGTGGGGATGGGAACCTGCGGTATCGCCGCGGGCGCGAAGGAAACGCTCGACGCGTTTGTCGACGAACTCACCTCGAAGGACGTGAAGAACGTCGTGATCAAGCAAACCGGCTGCATGGGGTTCTGCCATTCGGAACCCACGGTTGAAGTGCACATGGACGGCATGCCGGACATCATCTACGGCAACGTGGACGTTGAGACCGCCAGGCAGATCGTCCACTCCCACATCCTTGAAAAAAGGCTTGTGGATAAACACGTCTTCGACAGGCCCGCGAAAGACATCGTCAAGGAGAAATGAACATGGCCTTAAATAACTATTGCTTGGTGTGCGGCGGAACGGGTTGCGAATCCAGCAAGTCCGACGAGATCTACAAAAAACTCAAGGAGCACGCTGAAAAAGCGGGCATCTCGAAACAGGTTCAGATTGTGAAGACCGGTTGCTTTGGCTTCTGCGAAAAAGGCCCCATCGTGAAGATCCTTCCCGACGAGTCCTTTTATGTCGAGGTCAAACCCAGCGATGCGGAACAGATCGTCAACGAGCACCTGGTCAAGGGACGCCCTGTACACAGCCTTCTGTACAAGACCTCAGACCAAGTGGCGGCAAAAAGCGAAGCCGATATCAAGTTTTATCAAAAACAGGTCCGCATTGTCCTGAGAAACTGCGGCATCATCGACCCTGAAAACGTTCAGGAGTACATTTCCCGCGACGGTTACGCTGCTCTTGAGAAAGTCCTTTTTGAAATGACACCCGAACAGGTCATCGACGAGTTGAAAAAATCAGGATTGCGCGGCCGCGGCGGCGCCGGGTTTCCCACCTGGCTCAAGTGGTCGAGCACCCGAAAGACCCCGGCGGATCAGCGCTACGTTATCTGCAACGCCGACGAAGGCGACCCCGGTGCCTACATGGACCGCTCCACCCTCGAAGGCGACCCGCACTCGGTGCTGGAAGCTATGACGATCGCGGGTTACGCCCAGGGCGCGACCAAGGGCTTCATTTACATCCGAGCCGAGTATCCTCTGGCCATTCACAGGCTTGAAGTCGCCATGAAACAGTCCCGCGAGATGGGCCTTTTGGGCAAGAACATCCTGGGTTCGGGTTTTGACTTTGACGTCGAGATTCGCCTTGGAGCCGGCGCCTTTGTGTGCGGCGAAGAAACAGCCCTGATGCAGTCGATCGAAGGAAAACGCGGTATGCCGGTTCCCAAGCCTCCGTTCCCGTCGGAAAGCGGGCTCTGGGGCAAGCCCACCTCGATCAACAACGTCGAAACTTACGCCAACGTGCCCGTCATCATCCTCAAGGGCGGCGACTGGTTTGCCTCGATCGGGACCGCAACTTCGAAGGGGACCAAGGTGTTTGCTCTGACCGGGGCCATCAACAACTCGGGTCTGGTCGAAGTTCCGATGGGAACGACCCTGCGTGAAATCGTCTACGACATCGGAGGCGGCATCAAGGGCGGCCGTGCCTTTAAGGCCGTCCAGTCGGGCGGTCCCTCGGGCGGCGTTTTGTCGGCCGAGTTCCTCGACACCCCCATCGACTACGAAAGCCTGACCAAGCTGGGCTCCATGATGGGTTCAGGCGGCTTGATCGTCATGAGCGAAGACGACTGCATCGTCGACGTGGTGCGCTTCTACCTCGAATTTTCAGTCGAGGAATCCTGCGGTAAGTGCGCCCCCTGCCGGATCGGCGGCCGTAAACTGTTGAACCTCATCGAAAAGGTGACCAAGGGGAACGCAACGCTCGAAGACATCGACACGATGCGCCAAATCAGCTTTGCCATGCAAAGGGCGTCGTTGTGCATGCTGGGCGGTACGACTCCGAACCCTGTTTTGTCGACGCTCAAGTACTTTGAAAAAGAATACATGGCGCACATCGTCGACAAAAAGTGCCCCGCCGGAAAGTGCAAGGATCTGGTCACCTACAGCATCGATCAGGAAAAGTGTATCGGCTGTACGGTCTGCGCCCGCAAGTGTCCTCAGAATTGTATTGCCGGGGAAAGAAAATTGCCGCATGAGATCGACCAGTCCAGGTGCATCAAGTGCGGAGCGTGCTACGAAGCGTGCAAATTCGGCGCCGTTTTGGTGTCTTAAAGGAGCATAGAAATGAGTCCCACCGTCATGAAAGAAACAAAAACGGTCAACATCAAAGTCAACGGAAAACCCGTGACCGTTCCCGAGGGCACGAGTGTCCTCAAAGCGGCCCGTCTGGCCGATACCAAGATCCCTTCCTTGTGCACTCATCCCGACCTGAAGTCCTGGGGAGCTTGCGGGATCTGCGTCGTCCGCGTCGAAGGGTCGCCCAAGATGGTCCGCTCCTGCACGACGACGGTCGTCGAAGGGCAGAACTACATCACCCACGATCCCGATATCGTCGAAACCCGGCGGACGGTTCTGGAACTGATCATGTCGAACCACCCGAACGACTGCTTGAACTGCCCCCGGAACGGGAGCTGCGAGCTCCAGGCCCTGTGCGGCGAATTCGGGATGCGCGGCGTGCCCTTTGAAATGGGAATCCGCGATCTGCCCGTCGACGATTCAACACCTTCGATCATCCTGAACCCCACAAAATGCATCAACTGCGGCAGGTGCGCTCTGGTGTGCCAGCAGCTCCAGGACGTCTGGGCTCTGGAGTTTCTGAACCGCGGCGACCAGACGCGCATCGCCCCCGCCGGCGACGTCAAACTTGCTGAAAGCCCCTGCATCAAATGCGGCCAGTGCTCTGCCCACTGCCCCGTGGGGGCGATCACCGAAGTAGACGAAACCCGCAAGGTTTGGAACTTCCTGCGGGATAAGGAAAAACACGTCGTCGTTCAAATCGCTCCCGCCGTGCGCGTCGCCCTAGGCGAGGAATTCGGCTATGAACCCGGAACCGTCGTAACGGGCAAGGTCTACGCGGCCCTGCGCCGGCTCGGCTTTGCCAAGGTGTTCGACACCAACTTGTCCGCCGACCTGACGATCATGGAAGAGGCCAGCGAGTTTGTCGAACGGTTTGCCCATGGTCACGGAGAACTGCCGCTCATCACCTCCTGCTGCCCCAGCTGGGTCGACTACATGGAAAAGTACTACAGCGACATGATTCCCAACTTTTCGACGGCCAAGAGCCCGATGATGATGATGGGGTCCATGATCAAGACCTACTACGCCCAAAAGGAAAAAATCGACTCCAAGAACATCGTTTCGGTGGCGATCATGCCCTGCACGGCCAAAAAGTACGAAATCCAACGTTCCGAAGACATGAAAAGTTCGGGCCATTTGGACGTCGACGTTTCTTTGACGACGCGGGAGCTGTCACGGATGATCAAGCAAGCCGGGATCTGTTTCCGAGACCTGCCCGATGAAGCTGCCGACACTCCGTTGGGAGCTTACAGCGGCGCGGGCACGATCTTTGGGGCAACGGGGGGGGTTATGGAAGCTGCCCTGCGCACGGCCTACAACATGGTCAGCGGGAAAAACCTCGGCAAGGTCGAAATTGCTACAGCACGGGGAATGGAGGGCGTCAAAGTCGCCAGCGTCATGATCCCTGCGGGCGGAAAAGAGATTGAGGTCAAGTTTGCCGTGGCTCACGGGATGGCCAACGTCCGGGACGTGATGAACCAGGTCAAGGAGGCCAAGGCGGCCGGCAAGGAGTTGCCGTTCCACTTTATCGAAGTGATGGCCTGCCGAGGCGGTTGTGTGGCCGGCGGCGGTCAACCCTACGGTTCTACGGACGAAGTCCGTCAAAAAAGGATCGCGGGACTCTACAGCGACGACGCTCATGCGGCAGTCCGTTGCAGCCACGACAACCCGGCCATTCAGAACCTCTACAAGGATTTCCTGGGTAAGCCTTTGTCTCAAAAGTCCCACGAGCTTCTGCACACGCACTACTTCGTCCGACCTTTGTACGTCAAGTGATTTGTGCGTCAAGTAAAAAAGAACTGCTGAACAAAAAAAGCCGGCCTTCGGGTCGGTTTTTTTTGGCAAAAGTCAAAACTCAAAAGCGTACAAAAGATCGTTCGCCGAGGCGTCCCTGGTGCCGAGAGTCGGCAAGTCCCAGCGCGTTTCGATGAGTTTCAGGATCGCTGTGGCGTCGTAGGGCCGATGTTCCACCCAGCCCCGTTTGGCATAAGGCGAAATAAGGAGCGTGGGAACCCTCGGGCCGGGGCCCCAGCGGTCGACGGTGGGAGGAGCCACGTGGTCCCAGTGACCGCCGCTGTCGGCGCTGGTCACAATCAGGACGCAACTCGTCCAGGCCGAACTTTTTTCAAGCCGGCTGACAAAGTCCTGAAGTTTGTTCTGGGATTCTGTAAAGGAGGCAAGGTCGGAGCCTGCTGAAGGCAGGGGGTCGACAAAGCTCACGTTGGGAAGGGTGCCCTTTTTGAGGGCCTCAAAGAAGTCAACTTCGTCCCGAAGATGATTTTTTTTCCCTTCCGTGTTGTCGGCGTAAGCCTGAAAGTACTGGAAGGGCGAACGATCCCAAGTGTAGCGCGGTGAAGGCTTCCCTAAAAGGGCGTCGTTCCAGCCCCCTGTGTACCAGGCCCAGGTGACGCCCTGGGCCGACAGAAGGTCGCCGATGGTGGGGTAGGTTTGGTCGGGCACGAGGTCCAAGGTATTGGGAACCCAGGCGGGGAAGGGATGGTTGACTGAGTATGCGAGCCCCACCACGTAGCCGTCGGGAGTCAGGGCGCGGTCCTTGACGGTGAGACCCTGGTTATCCGGCGGTGTGGAAATCAAACTGACGGGAGCCTGGGGAAAGTTCGGCACCTGGTCTGCGATCAAAAACTGCCGGTTTAAAAACCCCCCGCCGAAGGTGGCCGAAAAAAAGTGGTCAAAAAGCACAAACTCCGCAGCCAACTTGCCTTCGGGGAAGTTTCTGGCGTCGTAGCCGCCCATCGTGAGGCCTCCATTGTCGCTCCAGGCGATAAAGCGGTCATTTTTCCCGCCGTCGATGGCCAGCTGTTGGGCGTAGAATCCCTGAGCCAAGGGGCCGATTCGAGCCTGAGCCAACGGAAACTGGGCCAGGTCGTAGGGTTTGACGAGCCGCTTCAGGTCGGCTTCGGCAAAGGCTGGGTCGGTCTTCCCGTCAAAAAGCGGCGGAGGAACCTGGGTGATCAACGTGCCGCGCTTGTCGCGTTGCAAAAGACTCTCCAGGGGAGCGTAGCGG
>JABEVL010000266.1 GCA_013043995.1 Spirochaetales bacterium
CCCCACTTTCAGCGGTTGACCAAGAAACCCAGCTGCGTCAAGACGCTCAGAAAACCTGGGACGCCTACGCCTGCGAAGCTGAACGCTGCACCGACACGAACCGCTGGAAACGTTTAATGGAAACCGGCGTCGAGGCCGCAGTTAGGACCTGGGAAACCGAGGCGATTCAGCTGGCTCATGAGGGGTGGAGCCCCACCGAGACCTCGGGCCAAATCCGACAGGATCTTGAACAACAGGTGGATTTGGCCTACGGGAAAAAACTGGCCGAGGATTGGTCAATTGAAAAACGCGGTCAGTACCTGGACCATGCCACCGTATTATTAAACCCTCATCTGAAGGCCTTGCTTTTTCAAACCGATGCTTTGGGCCAGGTTCTGTGCGATGCCAACGGTAACCCAATTAAGAACACCTCAGCCTCTCATGAAGACTTTCAGACTGCGCTTGAGTCGCTTCATGCCCGGGCCTTGGAGGGGTGGAGCCAAGGTGACTTGGCCCGTACTGCCGAACTGGCTGCACTTTCGCCCCAGGCCCTCCAGGCCTTTCGCACCGAAAAACAGTCCCGCCTGGCGGCCTTTCAACAGGAGTGGGCAGCGATGGCCGACCGCGAACAGGCGAGATTTATGAACCTGAAGAACTCCGATCAGGCCTCGCTCCGCGCCAAAAGCGAAGGGCTGGCCGCAGACTCTTTGACTGCTCAGCTCGTCGCACAAGTCAGCGCTGGAACGGTCCGGGGAATGGAAAATCTGCACTCGGGATTGCAAGCCGTCACAGGGGCCAAACCCCAGGATATCGACAATCTGGCAAAAAATTGGCAGGCCGACTTTCAGAAGCAGATCAATGAAGGACTTACGCAGTGGCACCAGGCTGAGCAAACCTTGCTGCAAAGTCGTATGGACTGGGAGAATCGCTCCGATCAGGACATGAAAAATGGCCAGACAGCCTGGCAGAACGCTTACATCAAATTGGAGCAGAGCCGTCAAGACTGGGAAGGTCAGATGCAGTCGTTGATTTCGCAGGCGGGCCAACAATGGGATAGCAAACAAAGCCAGCTCCAGACAGCCATCACAGAAGCTCAAGCGCAATGGCAAGAGGCGTTGCGGGACAGAAAGGATCTGCTTTCGGATCAGATTGGAGCCGAGGTTGACCTTGTGAGTCAGGATGCTCAACTGATTAAAACTGCCAAACAAGCCGCCAATTCCTGGTTGAGCAGTTCATTCTGGCGGACAGAGGGAGCCCCTGTCCAGCTGGGCTCAAGTCAGATGTGGAATCTGGTAGGGGAGAAATTCGAAGATTTGCTGAGATCCAAGTGGGAGTTTTCTTCCAGAGAAGCGGAGTCTCAGTGGAACGCCAGTCGAAGCCGCCTTGCTCAGATTGAGACGTCACTCAAAATTTATGCCAACCTTTCCCAGGATAACCTTAATAAAACCGCGGTTTTTGAAACCTATCAGGATCCTGCCAATTTCACTTCCTACGTTTTCAACACCTGGGAACTGCCCGTGTTCAACGGCGGATACAGCGGGCCGCCTGCCTTGAGAATCGATGATTCCAAAAGTATCGGGGCGCTGGTGAGACGTCGATATGCCTTGACCGAAGCCCTCTCCGACCCCGAGTCCTTTCACCCTGAACTCCCAAGCAGTCAGAGCGGGTATGAGACGGGGGTGACCCTCGGCGGAAGGACTTATTCGCATCCTACACCTGATGAAATCAAGCAACTGAGTGCCCTTTACAAAGAAGAGCTTTTAACACAGTACCGCAAGGAACTTCCGACGTTGAATCAGAAGTTGATTGTTTACGACCAATACGCCGAGAAGCTTCTTCGGGAACAAGCTGAAAATCACACCAAGATTTCTGAGCTCTACCAGTCTCTTTTGGTCAACCTGGCCGGAAGTTCGATGGCCCAGGCCGTTATTCATGAACTGTTAGTTCCCATGATGACAAGCTTAATGGATAGCGGAAGCCGTGATCCTATCGGGGAAGCTCTGGGCCAACTCAGCAAAACTGAAACTTTTGACCGCAGGAGCATAGATCTCTCCGCACTGCTGGAAAGTTCCGGTTTGAACGTTGAGCTCAAATCCGCGCTCAGCGTTGTCGGGCAAGAGAACTTGACGGCGATTTTACAAATGGCAAAAAAGTCGGCGCTTGAAGATGAACTCAAGAAATTTTCAGGAGAATTTCTGTTGGACCAAGGGGCGGGTGAGCTCTCTTACTGGTCGGTCATACAAAAGAACTACCAGGCAAGTTTGGAAGAACACGAACAGTTGCTGGTTAACACCTACGGTGTCACGCTCGACGATGGTTCAAGCAGCACCTTCACCGGCGACCTGAGTCGCGAAGTTATGAAAGCCGAGACCGTAAAGTCTTACTGGGACAAGCAACTGGAAATAGCGAAGGCGGTTAGAGACTATGCCATCAATCCCACTTCCACAAGGGAAACGGATGCTTCGACACAGCAAAAACTGAACGACGCTTACAACCTATACGACGCCAAAAAAACGGCCTACGACCAGGCCGTCATCCGCTTGCAGAAGACTCAAAACTCTCTTGACATGCATCTCGGTCTCCTGGGTCAGAAGCGATTGGAGCTTTCCAAGCTCAGTCAGGACGTTCAAACAGCCCAGGCTTCCTACCAGGCGTTGATTGACCAAGTTACTGCAAAAAACGGCAACTTCTTTATTCGGCAATTTCAATCAACGTTGAATCAGCTGGAAATCCAGCGGGGAATTTCTGTCGCGGGTTCTCCGACAAGTCCCATTGAACCGGCGGAATTGGACTACCAGGCGGCTTGGAACACCTTCCTTGTCCAAGATGCCCAGGCACGGTCGGCGGCCAGGCTCGCTCTCCTGGTCGATGGAAAACCTGCAGAACTTCCTGAGCCCAAGTATGATTCGCTCGATCAGCTGAAGAAAAATCGTGACTCAAGTTTACAGGTTGACGATGCCTTGAATTGGGGCGAGGGCACCCAGCCCGAACAGGAAATGATAAAACTGGGCATTGCTCAAGATCATCCGGAATACGCCCGGGGCTTGCAGATCTACGAAACTTGGCACACAGCAACTGGTCCTCAGGAAAAATCCATTGCTCTATCCCGACTGGAGCTTTGGATCAAGCAGAAACAAAATCAAACCCGAGCTGCGTATGAAAATCGGGTTGAACAGATTCATCTTTTGACAGGAACAGACCTGGTGACCTGGTACGCCCAGGTTTCACATCAAGATACAACGGGTTGGAATGGGGCACGGGTTGCAGAAGATTTGCAGTCCAAAGCCTTTAACTCTGAATGGTTTTTGCGGCAGCAAATGGCGCAGCGGGAAGTCTCTGTTTGGAGTGAGGTCAAGAGACGTCTGGAGAGTTTTTCATCGTCACCGAGCCTGAACCTAGCCGCCTGGAGTGCAGAGAGTTTGGCGAGCAACTTGGCCCAAATCTGGATTGCACAGAACCTGGCTGACTCGGCGAACAACCGGGAAGTTTTGACAAAGCAGGCCGAGGGGTACTTGAATGCCGCGCGCGAACTGGAAGGCTGTTTTTTGAATCCGGGCGACTGGGCAAAGGTCCAGGAGTTTCAGAATCTCAATGAGTACGGGGCCCGGATTCTCAAAGAAGATTCGGCCTTGGGAAAAGACTGGAATTTGTTGGAATTCGAGGACTTGAAACAAACGGCCTTGAACACCCGCAACCTGGCTCAAAATTGGAGTGAATGTTCGGCCTCGTGTCCGGCTCTCCTCGAAGCAAGCCGCACCCGGAGTCTGGAAGACTTAAACGAAACTTTGAGTAATTCAGGACTCTTGGATCGGCAACCTGAAGCCATCTTACAGGGTTTGCAAACAAAAGAAGACGCCGTGGACTGGGCATCCCGAATTCTCGCCCAAGCGTCCGGAAGCGGAACCGGCCTTCCTGAATATCTTCAGACGAGCCTGGACGACGAGTTGTGCGCGATTGTCAAAATGGCGGATTTGACTCTGGCATGGAAGGAGGGCGTCGCCTCAGATGGTAAGGCCTTAGCCCAGTCTCAAAAGGACCGAGCGATGATGGCGCTTCAAGATGCGCAAGGCCGGCTGATCGCTTCTAGCAACGCCCAAACCCAGCAAGCTTTCATAGGGCAAAGAACCTTGGTACACTTCTGGGACGTTGTTCTCAATCAAGAAAATCAAAGTGACGCCCAAGTTCAAAACTGGCGCACTTACGTAGCAAAAGCTTGGGTTGCAACCCCGGGGGAAGGATTGATCCCTGTAAACATCGTTCCTGTGGATGGAGCAGACTGGAGGACCTGGAACGACGAGGCTGGGAAAATTAAAGGGATAAAAAACAATCTAGAAAACTGGAAGATTGATACTTACAACGAGATCTTAAAAACAAGTAATAACCTGAAAGAAGCTCTGAACAGCACCTCAAAAGGTCTTCGGGAACTTTCAGCTGCAAATTGGAACAAGATCTGGACTGCCCTACCAGCAGAAGAGCTCTCCTCGGCAGATTTTCATCCATACGACGGTGGAAACTTGTGGGATGAATTTTCATCGTCAGCAGCAGAGCAGAATCTCATGGATGCGAGACAAAAGGTCCAGAGTTTGAACGGACTAGAAATGTCCCTCGAGAAGACCCTGTGCAGCCTTGGCGAAAACTATGAGACGTACGTCTCCCTCCAAAATGGTTTCGATAAAAGCGCCGAGGTGAAGGCTCAAGGCAAAGTCACGACAGCTGAAGCCGCCCTCGCAGACGCCGTCAACCAATACAATAGTCAGTTGTCGGCCGTGCAAAGCGCCAACGATTCCCTGATATCCGAAAATACGAGCGTTACGACGGCCCTGCAAGAACTAGAAACAGCCAGGGCGCAGATTCAAAAAAACCAGGCCGTCCGCGATTACGCTGTCGGCACCAGCATGGCACTCCAAGACGCGAACAATCAGTATGCAACGGTTCTGTCCAAGGAACAAAGGGCCAAGGAAGTTGTCCAGATTCTCAAAAAACTTGAAAGCGACGGACAGCTTTTCGGCATTTTTCATAACGACAGCTACAACTCTGCGTGGAACGATTGGACTGCGAAGGTTGGTCAAACCTGCGAGGTTTCCCGTGTGGAAGACTACCTGGAGCAAGCCCAATCAAACCAGCAAAAAGCTGTCAACGACCAGTGGACAAACCTTCAGGACTTGCAAGATTCATGGATAAAAGCTCCCCCGGGTCTCAGCAGCTTGAACGGTCCTGCCTTGTACTTGGAGTATCAGAACTCTCAATGGGCCATCGCCGAGAAACCAAGTTCAGAGGCAGAAACAACAGCAAGGGTAAAGGCCCTTCAAGCCTACTTTCAGGACAATCAAGGATCCGAAAGTCAGTTTGAAACCGACTTGGCACAAGCCTCGAATTGGCTTTTTTCCCAGGGGGAACGTGCAAAAGAGATCCTGCAACAGTGGGGTCTGGCTATGGCTTACCAAGCCGAGAAAATGCCCGGTGACAGTGGGCTGAACGGATGGGCAAACCCCGCCACCCTGCGTCCTTCCGCCACCAGACGTCTGGACGCCAACGCCATCCGCAATCTTGTTGATCTAACAAACATGCAAGCTCATTCGGCTTATGTCAGTGTCATGGGAACGACGGGGGAGGCCAAAGCCGCGTTTGAACTTTTTCAAGCCATGGCGTTTTTAGGAAGTATCCAAAACAGTGGAGATTCTAACGTTGCCACCGGCGTGTTCGGAGGTGCCTGGAACTCTCGTTTCTTGGAAAATGCTCGTGCCAAACTCAAGGGTGACGAAGTGTACCAGCTTTATTGTTACAACAGGAGAACTTTGTGGGATTTGGGGCAAAAAGACGCCGATTGGCGCGATTACAACATGGCCAAGGCCGGCCGTGAAGACACGGAGCAGGAAGAGAATTCCTGGAACAGGATCTTGGAGGGTGACGTTGCCAATTTTCTGACAAAAAGCGGAGCGTTCACTCAGAACTGGAAAATTTATCAAAACCTGAAATCAACCCAAGCTGAGTGGAACGGATGCGCGGTCGCTTCAAAAGATGCTCAGGGTAACGTTCTTCTCACCCATACCGCCAGTGTCGACAGCATCATCAGAGCCGTTGACAGCATCGTCACCCGTCAGGGTACGACTTGGCAAATTCTGATCGGCGCCGATAAGAACGCCGTCATCAAAAATTTGAAGGCACTGTGGACCCAGGCTGGAGCCGGGGGTTCCGCTGATAATCTTAGCGCCGTTAAGTCTCTGTTAAGCTCTGCATCGGATAACAGTTCTGAGGCCTCCTCACGCCTGAAAGCTGTGGGAACGATTCTTCAAACTACTCAAGGCGAATCCCTGGAACAATCTGAAATTCAGGTTGCCGAATTCGTCCAAAGTGGAGAACCCGCGAACCTTCAGGCCCTTTACGTGCAGGCCCTCGGCGGAGGTTGGAACCAGATTGCTGCCGATCGTCAGCGTGTCGATTACCTGCTGAGTCAAGCTCAGGACGAAGACAGTGAACAAACCCGAAGCCTCTTGCTCCGGGACGCCGGAATCTGGATGCAGAATCTTTACAGCGACCGCATGAACAGTGCCCTGCAAGTTCAATCCGACACCTGGAACAGCGCGGTCCAAGACCTCGTTCGGCAACGCAGCGACTGGCAAACTCAGATGAACGGCTTGCTGACCCAAGGCAGAAAAGAGTGGCAAGCCGCTGAAAAAAAATTTCAAGATGCACGCGGCGTTTGGTTTAACCAGTTCAGTCAGCAGTATCAAGTCAAGGATACTGTGTGGATCAGCGCCTATCAAAACCTTGAAACCGCCTGGGTCAACAAAGCAGGACAAACCGTGTCTCAGAAAGGTGGTGCCGAGATGATGGAGCAACTGGGCCTGGACCAGGGCGAAGCCATCCGGCTTTCGCAAGTTATCGCCATCGATCCCCTCAACAGTTTCTCGAACGCTCAAGACACCATCCGGCGGCTGAGCGTCAGCCCGACCCTTGCTGAGATGCTGAAAGAACTTCAAGCCCGCGGAAAGACGCTCAACAGCCTTGGAGCTGAGATCGCCGGCAAACTTGGTTTAGGGGGGTTGGGCAACAGCTACGTGTCTGCTAAGATTTTTGCCGCGCAGACACAAGACACCGAACAAATCCAAAAGCACCTGGCCCGAGTCGCCTTGGAAGTTGCTCGGCAAAACCTGGAAAAGGCCAGTCAAACCTTTCAGAAGCAAGTCGGTCGAGCGAATCAAAATACAAGGTCAGGTATTTCCCAGACCTTGGCTAGTGCCGGGTATCAGCAACAAGGCGGTGTTTGGGACCGAACCGCTGTCATCGACTCAACCATCAACGGCGAAATCAGAGAACATCAGAAAGTTGACGACTACGTCGACTACACCATGCCTGCACTTGACGTCCAGTTTGATTTTTCAGGACTTGACCATGCTGGTGCCAGCTCCCTGGGAGCCCTGGCCGAAGTCAGCTCCGAACTAGCTCAACTGCAGAACGACCTGACGAACATCCTGGGTGACGGTAAGGAAAACAAAGGAGCCTTTGGCGTGTGGGTAGGCGAAGCACCCAGCCAGGATAGCTCAGGAAGCGGACAGATGGGCCACATCTTTGGTCAGTATCAAGCCAACATGACCACCGAAGCCCAAGGCCTAGCCGCCCTGGCAAAACCCGGCTACGACCAGAAACTTTGGGACGACAGGAACAGTTCTTTTAAAGCTCCCAACATCCAGAGTCTAAGCCAAATGGGGGTAAGCCTCCTAGCGACCCTGATCACGGCACCCTTAGGGGGAATCGGCGGAGCCCTGTTGGCCGCAGGGATCAACATCGCCAGCAGTGCGGCCTGGACCGGTGCCGAAATCGTCAACGGTGTTGAAAACGCTAGCGACGGGTGGGGGAGCTGGGCGAAGGGAGCCCTAACCTCGGTAGCGACGGCTGTGGTGGGGAGCGTGTTCGGTGGGGTCGTTAAAGCCCCGACAAACTTTATCCTGGGAGCCAACGTTGGCCAAAACTTTATGGACGCAGGACTGAACGGCCTTGTGAACACGGGGAATTCCTTAGGTGACCTGGCCCTTAAAACAGGCCTCTCTGGAGCCCATTCGGCGACGGACCAGCTGATCAGCTCCAGCGTGAACAGCCTGACGTTCAGCTCGAACGGGATCGGGTTTGACAGAAATCAGTTTCAAAACTCGTGGAGTAATTCCGCCGGCTACGCCGAGATCGCCTCGAGCATGGCGCAGACCTTTACGTCGGGGGCGATGAACAACACAGGGCGGGGATTTTTAGGCGATAGTTGGAGCAACTACCAGAAACTCGGGAATTTTGGAGGAAGTCTAGTAGGGAGCGGGGTGAGTTACGCGATGTCGGGGAGTGCGATGTTGAACGTGGCCAACCTTGCTGATATAAGCGCGTTGTCCGACCTGCTAGGGTTCCATGGCTTAGATGCCTTAGGAAGCACAAGTGGGAGCGGGACTGGACTTTTAGAGATGCATTTAGGTGATAACGGGTTTGGAATGAAAATCGGGTCTGGGGGAGCTGACGTTAGCGGCTCTGCGCTCTACTCGGCAAGCCAAGGCCTTGGAGTGTGGGCCCAAAACGCCCAGATCGACGCGCAAGCACAAAAGCTGATGCAGGGGCCGAACGGAATCACACAAGACCTGAGCACGGCCCTGCGAAGCATCGGGAGCGGTGTAGACGCCAAGAGCACTGAACTTTACAATTCCATCATGTCGGGCACAACCACGTTGAAAGATAACCCTGCACTCAACGCGGCGGCGCAGACGATCATCGCAGGAGACGGGACTAAAACGATTCAACTGGGCCGGGGCAAGGCGGGAAAGGAAAACGGAGAATTTGATATGTCAGTTTTGTTGGCCCACGAAGCGATGCGTAACGGAGAGTGGGATGGGACGAGTGGGCAACAAAACGAGACAACGCAAGCCGTGTTGAACCACATACGCATGGCCCAGGATATCCTGGCTACCTACGGAGGCGGACTAAGTTCTAACCTGGCTGGAGAAGCTGAGTTGTTGGGGAACGCACAAAGTGTGATGAGCGATCAAAAGCTGACAAGTGAAGATAAACAGAAAGCTTTGGCGGCCTTGGGGAAAGATATTACTGGGTACGATTTTTCGAAGGACTATTGGAAACTCTTAAATGACGGTACGCTCCAGTACGATGGGCAGGGATACCTGACGGACGAACAAGGACTCTACATTAATCAGGACGGAAGCAAATCCAGAAATTTTGGGAAAAGCAATACCATCGGCGCGGGGGGCGTAGAGAGCGGACTTTTGAACATTCTGAACGGCGGAACGGGCGGTGTCGGCTATGACAACTTCAGCGATGAGCAGGTTGCTCAGGCGCAACAGCTGATGAGTGACTCGGGTTTGACCCACTCGGGAGACGGGAGACAGGCAGATTGGACTCTGTCAGCAAACGCTGAGGTTAAGCTGAATACAAGCTTGATGGCATCTTATGCCTCGAGCATGGCAAGTCCTGTATTCATCAAACAGTATAGTGGACTGATATTTAACTCTAGCCTGCCAAGCTCGTACCTGGCGTACATTTTGCCTGCCTACCCTGGGGTTGGCACACGCATTAATCAGATGAGGGAGCAATTGGCCTCGGCACAACGAACGCTTACGGACCACAACGGCGGTACAACGACGTTTTATCTGCCCAGTAAGGATAGTCCGGTAAACAGCATGCTGGTCAATCAGCATGATTTTCCAGAACCGATGAATAGCAGTGCTTGTGCGATGCTTACCATGCTCGCGACGGCTTCGCAGGTAGCCGGCGTAGCGATGCCGTACGATGACATCTCAAATTTTGCGGCGTCGCTTGCGTCTGACGTCTATGATCCTCTAAATGTGAAAGTTTTGGACCGCGATGCCTATATGAACGCTGCGCTCGATTGGATGGGAAGGTCAGACCTTGGATTGTGGACTCCAACCAGGAAATATCCAAATCCGCCTGCTGGAGCTGTCGAAGTGGCGGTCTTTCAGCAGAAACAATATGAATCCGAATCGCACTACGTGGAAGACGGGTTGGACGGCACGCTGATTTATAATCCAGGATTTACGAACGGTGCGAATCAAGGAGCAACTCATGTTTATGTTTACAAGCGACATTAGGCTACTCGTCTTCATCGGTCTTGGGTTCATTCTGCTGACCGCCTGTCAGGATCAGAAGACGATTCCACCCGAAGCGTACAGTCTTAATGGAGTCTGGGCACCCGTATACTTGGTTCCTGAAGGCGGCATAAAGGAAATTTCATCAAAAATCCTTCTTAACAAAAAATTTAGCTGGGGTACAGGAAGAGTTATTTCGAGTGGAGGCATGTATCAAAGCCTTACCATTGATATCGCTACGAGACAGTTGCTGATCCCTAATGGTGATGGTTTATACACCATCGATGGGATCAGGATGCTCACCCCGAACTCCTTCATTTTATCTATTTATCATTACGATGAAGCCTTTCCGAATAATCATAATCCCGTAGATATGAGATTTGATTTGGTCAATGAGAATCGCCTGACGACGCCAGGGGAGAAATATATGTTAGCTCATTTCCCCCATGGATTTATTCGATTGAGCGGTCCAGGAAAGTAGCCGTCCGTGAGTTGTTCAGCTCCAGCGAACAGCCCTGTGAATATGAAGGTGCCTTACGCAACGCTGTAAATGGTGTAGCTCAGGGGGAGCTTTTGGATTCTAACGGCGTCGTTATCGAGAAACTGTCACCTGACGGGAGTCCAAGCCCAATGGACTGTACAGGAGGAATCAGTGATTTGTTCCAAATTCTGCTTCAATTCAACGCGATCGATTTCGGAAAATACCCCCAGTTGTCAGCACCGATGAAATACTTCCTAAAAACACCGGCGAGATACTTCCGCTTTTGACGTGAAAAGAGGCGGGACACGTCGTCTATTATGCAGGTTCTCAGGGAGCACTAATCCAGGGCACGAATACACCTAGGCCTGATCAGATATGGGAGTCGGCAGAAGGCATCGGAGTTCGGTGGTCGGCTCTGAGTCACCTGCAAAGCTGGCTTTCTAGCAACGTTGGCGCATACCAACAGAAGGTGCACCAGTGGAAAGGTTCCACTTATCGGATATTACGATGGGTAACCGACGGATGAATGTGAATTCGTGCGTAGTTTTGTTTGCGGTCATAACGTCTGCCGTCGGCTGTGCGCGAGATATAGTCACTAGTTCTGGATGGGGTCGTTGAAGGGATGAAGAAGATTTCGGAAATAGGTTCAAGGCTGGGGGTCTGTGTGTTGAATGCTGTTTTACCTTAAAGGTCCGTCAGAAAAATAATCCATTTTTTAATAACTCTCATACTCATGGCGGGTGCGGTCCTTATGGTTACTTTGAGCAAACATCCTCACAAATGTCGTCAAAAATCACAGAAAATCTTGTAAGCCCAGTTTAACCCACTATACTTCTGTTGCGAAAGAATCAGAATATTTCTAAAAAATATTTTATTTTATTCATATAAACGGGGGTCAGGATGCGCTTTTCAAATGTTTTTGGTTTTTCGACTCTGTTGCTTGCCCTAGTCTTAGGCAGTTGCACCACTTTTGAAATGGCCTCGGCGGCACCACCGCAAGCACACAAAATCCTTGTCAATTTTTCAACAAAGGCGTTCGGAACGACTGACCTTCCTATGGGTGTCTACCACGTTCCCCACAGTCAAGTTGTTATCACGGGCAGGGAAGTGAACACTGGTATCGGCGAGTCGTTCGGCCTCCTAGGAGTAGCTGTCGAGGATGCAATCATCACCAATGCAAATAAGCAGGGCACAACGAAAATCAAAGGTGCCCTTGATATAAACCTAACAACACAGGCCAGGCAAGATACGAGGAAATTTCTGCAAAATCAGAAACCTATTGCAGATAAGTTTACGCTCTCGAAAAACCCGACTTTGCCTGTTCTAACTGTAAAAAGTGCGGTGGTTATTTCTTACGTTGACGATGATCGGGTCAGGCCTTACGTCGAACTGAAAGCAACCCTTAGAAATCCCAACTCCTTAAATCAAACGGCTTCATTTGATGGTCCCGAGACTAGCAAGGGCGAAATGGTTCGAGGTAACATCATCTGGGAAAGCCGGTATTTTATTTCGGCGGGCGTTCCCAAGCCTCTTACAGGTGCGAACAGTTGGACCGCAAATGGCGGCGTTGAGCTCAAAGATGCGGTGAGTCAGGACCTTAAAAAAGCCCTTGAATTCATGTTCACCGATATTGCCTCACCCATCCCTCGCACCGATAGCGAATTAATGAGCGTGCAAGGTTACGTACCTTACCTCAGATGGCCGGTCAAAATGGTCGCATACGTTCTAAAAGAGACTGGAGACTCAATTTATGTTGTTCCCAAAGTCGACGATGCACTCGCTATCGCAGGAACCCACATCATGGACAAGTCAGTCACAACGGTAAGTAAAAAAAGCGCCAACGAAGCACCGCTCACCCTTCTGGGGCAAGTCCAGTAGTTTTCTTGCGGCCCGCCGGCTGAACGGTCCACTATGACGAGGGGAGCGGGAGTCTTGGACCGGATCAAACCAAGAAAGGCGGATTTCCGTCCCAAGACCGGGAACGCGGCCGCCGCCCATTTTGGCTCTGGCTTCCTGTCAAGAGTGCGGGGAAAGAGTGCAGGGCGATTCAAACCTAGTCCATGTGGATTTCGCTAGGCTCAATGAGCAGAAGCTGTTCGATTGGGATGAGTTTAGGCAGGAAAATTGGAAGCTGGAACAACTGGCAGGAGTTCTTGGCCGCTACCGGTCTCTCCAGTACACAGCCCGACTGGAGCTGAGTTTTCGTGAAGGCCCTTTAGCGCCCAGAATTGAGCCATTCCATAATGGCCCGTAAGAAGATCGGGCCATAGGACTCAGCCTTGACCTCGCCGACACCGTGCACTTGGCGGAACTCGGTGGAATCTTTGGGAACCTTGGCGGTCATGTCCTTGAGGGTCTTGTCGCTGAAGATCACGTAGGCCGGAACTTCATGCTCGTCGGCCAGCTTCTTTCGCACCGTCTTGAGGTGGTCAAAAAGTTCAGGGTCTCCATCGCTGGCGGCCATAGCCTTGGGCTTGGGGGCCGCCGCCTTCTTCTCTTCAAAACTGACATACTTCACCAGAGCGACGGTTTTTTCGCCCTTGAGGACCGGTGAGGTCAATGGGGTGAGTTGAAGCGACATACCCCGGTCGTAGGCCACGGCCGCGTACCCGGCATTGATGAGTTGGGCTCCGTACTCCATCCATTCCTCAAACTTGAGGTCCTGGCCGACTCCAAAGGTCTTGAGGTCGTGCCAGCCGGGTTCGATAATTTCCTGGGCATGGCTACCCCTCAAGATGAGAGCGCAGTGCCGTAAGGTAGCCCTCCCCTGGGTGCGATAAACCGCCGAAAGAAACTTCTGGGCGACCAGGGTTCCGTCAAAGGTTTCAGGGGGATTCTCGCAGACATCGCAATGGCCGCAGTCCTTCTCCAGTGTCTCACCAAAGTAGCTCAAAAGGATACGCCGTCGGCACATGAGGGACTCAGCGTACTGCTTCATCCGGTCCAGTTTGGCAGCCAAGAGCTCCCGTCGGTCGGGATTGGCGTCGTCGAGAAACTTGAGCTGTTGGGCCACGTCGGCGTAGCTGTAGAACAAAAGGGTGTCCGAGGGGAGACCGTCACGGCCGGCACGACCGATCTCCTGATAGAAGCCTTCGAGGTTTTTGGGAAGGTTCCAGTGGACCACCCACCGGACATTGGACTTGTCGATCCCCATGCCGAAGGCCACGGTGGCGCACATGATGGTGGTCTCGTCCTTGAGGAAGGCATCCTGAATCTTGTGCCGGGCTTCGGTGCCCAGACCGGCATGGTAGGCATCGGCCTTGTAACCCAGGTTGCAGAGTTTCTCGGCCAGGTCCTCGGTCCCGGCGCGGCTGAGGCAGTAGACGATCCCAGCCTGTTTGGGATGGTCCTTCAGGAACTCCTGCAGGCGTTCGAAGCGCTTCTGCCCCGGCAGGACCGACAGATGGAGATTGGGCCGGTCGAAGCTGGACTGAAAGACCGAATCTTCCTCGATGGAGAGCTGGGCAAGGATGTCGCGACGGATGGCCGGGTCGGCAGTGGCCGTGAGGGCTACGAGCGGGACTCCCGGAAGAATCTGGCGCAAGCGGCTGAGCTGGGTATATTCGGGCCTGAAATCATGACCCCAAAAGGAAATACAATGAGCTTCGTCCACGGCGATGAGCCCGACCTTCCAGGCGGACAATCGGGCAGACATTCCCCCTGAGAAGAGTTTTTCAGGGCTGACGTACAGGAGTTTGAGTTTTCCCGCAACGATCTGGGCCAAGACGGCCTCAGATTCTTCGGGCTTTTGGGTGCTGTTGAGGACAGCCGCCGCGACACCGTTGGATTGGAGCGCGGCCGTTTGGTCCCTCTGCAAAGCGACAAGGGGGCTCACCACCAAGGTCAAACCCTCCCTGCACAGGGCCGGTACCTGAAAGCAAAGCGACTTTCCACCGCCGGTGGGCATGAGGACCAGGGCATCTTTCCCCTCAAGAACGTGGTTGATCACCTGTTCTTGCAGGGGGTGGAAGCGTTCATAACCGTAGACTTTTTTCAGGACTTCAAGAGGCGCTGTCATCAGGCGGCCAGTCTATCCGATTGCGGGGAAAAGGGGCAGAGGCAGCGGAATTGCTGTTTCAGGCAGAAAGCTAGGCTCGAAGCCCACGGTCCGTTTTTTCGTGCGATCCAGGATTGGCTCGTACCGCCCAGTAACGCTTCAGCGGAGTTTTCGCATAGGCTTCAACGATCAACTTGAGTTGCCTTTTGTCGGTGAGTTTTGTAACCTTGGGCTATGTCAAAAAAAGCCGTTGTCATCGGTGCTGGCTTTGCAGGTCTTTCGACGGCGAGCCTTTTGCAAAAAAAAGGCTGGGACGTCACAGTTTGGGAACGCAACTCGGGTGTCGGCGGTAGGGCGCGGCTTTGGGAATCGGATGGGTACAGTTTTGATATGGGGCCGTCCTGGTACCTGATGCCCGAAGTTTTCGATCGTTTTTTTGCCCATTTTGGCCGCACAGCCGCAGAAAGTTACTCCCTCACCAAGCTCAGGAAACAGTACAAGGTTTTTTTTGAAGGACTCCCGAGCGAGACGATCAGCGATGATTTGGAAGAGACGAAGGCCCTGTTTGAACGCTTTGAAGCCGGTGGTGCGCGCAAACTCACTAGGTTTTTGGCCGAGGCCAAGTTTAAGTACGACACGGCGATGTCGGGCTTCCTCGAAAAAGACTACAAAAGTCTGACGGACTTTTTCAACTGGACCATCCTCACCAAGGGGCCGGGCTTGGGCCTTTTTTCTTCTCTGGATTCTTTTGTGTCCAAAAATTTTAAAGACCGCCGTTCTCGCCAGATTTTGGAATACGCGATGGTCTTTTTGGGGTCGAGCCCTTCCAATGCGCCTTCGCTTTATTCCCTGCTGAGCCACGTCGACCTCAATCTGGGGGTGTGGTTTCCAGCGGGGGGCATGAACGGTGTTGCCCAGGCCTTGGCACGGCTTTTAGAAGAACACGGCGGCAAGATTGAGCTCAACAAGGACG
>JABEVL010000025.1 GCA_013043995.1 Spirochaetales bacterium
CCTCTAGTCTTCTTGGACAATAAAGAGAAATTTCAAAATTTCAGTTTGGAGTTTGAGAATTTTGTCAATTTCATTTACTTTTGGGGCTGGGAGTTCCACATTGAACAAAACGTAATGACCACGGTCTTGTTTTTTTATGGGATAGGCCAAGGTTCTTTCACCCATGTCTTCTTCTTTCAGAAGATTGGCACCTTGGGTCTTGAGTTCGTTACGGACAAACTCCAATCCCTTGGTATAATGATCCTGCTCGTGGCGAAAAATAACCACGACTTCATAAGTACGCATTGTTCCTCCTTGCGGACTGTACCCGCCTCCGGCGGGTGGGATCCGGCCCAACGGACCGGATAAAGAGGCGTTGCCAAAACTAGCATAAGCGTGCTTAAATGTCAATCTAGCTCTTTTTATTTCATCTTACAAAGTGAGACACAGCAATGAAAAACCAGATTCATTACGATGAAGATCTCTTTTATCTTTCACTCACAATCAAAAATCTACAAGAAAGTTTACTTCTTTCCCTTGACCCTGAATACTTTGCCTCCAAGGTAGAGTCCGACCTCAAATTCATCGATGAAAGCCTCGAACATTTTTTTATCACCTTAAAATCCAGCATCTACCTCATCCAGAGAGCAGAGTACTTTCACACCCTTGGAAAGGTTGAGGCCGCTTTTCTTGACCTTTTCGCTGAAATTCTCTCGGGAAAGTACGTTTTTTTTGACGTTTTGAAATCCAGCTTCGAGACCTGGGAAAACCGCAAAAAAACCCACGCGTCCTACCTGGAGGAGATCCACACGATCCTGAGCACCCTTGTCCAGGAACAAAAAACAGACAGCGACGAAATTACAACGCCTCAGGAGCTCGACCTTTTGATGCGTGGTGACGTCATGAAAAACTGAACTCAACCCAGGGCGATGGCAGGATCAGGACGGTTCACTTTCAGAAGACTCGCTCAGAGAAAAAGCCCTTCTGAAGCTGCGTTGTGCGCGGTACTTTAAGAGGTAAAAGTCGAAGGACCGCGTTTTGAGACTTCGGCACGTTCGTCAAAGATGTTGTAAACGTAAGTGAGAATCGCGTTTTTCAGTCGAGGAGAAAGCGGGACGGCCTGGATGTGCAGGATGGAACGGTTTTTCTTTTCGTCAAAGGTGATGCCTTTAATGATGCCGGACATCACAAGAGGGTCTTCCGAGAGCTTAAACTGAACCTTGATCGGAAGGCCTACCTTCGCCTTGCCGCCGACGAGCAGCGCGCAGCCGTCCTCCGAAACATCAACCAATCGAGCCCTGTAGCCTGCGATTTTTTCAACGGTCTCGTTGGCATTCTGGATCGTCGACAGGTTATAAATCGAACAAGGCAGGTTCGTTTCAACGCGGATCGACCTCCGCTTTTGACTGCGTATCAGGTTGTCCGAATGGGTGATGTAGATGATAGGAAATTTCCTGTCCAGAAAATCATCGATAACCCGGGACTCAAAATAGTAACCCGCGTCTTCCGCCCGCCAGAAATAAACGTTGATTTTCTGATTTTTCCAGGTGAAGCCCGGTGGCAACGCCGGACCTACGGGGTAGGAAATGGCAAGGTACTTTCTGAGGTTTTCGACGAGCGAAGCGACAAAACTCCCCCCGTTCGGCAGGGTCAACCTCAGCCGTTGCGTTGCCATCAAATCCCGGGTGGACTTGATTCCTAAACGGTACTTGGGAAGGTTAAATTCGACACGTTTACGAAAATCAAACAGCTGGACCAAAAATTTATTCGTACCTGGATCATCCATTTTGAGCGCGGCCCGGGCATGAATGATCACACCGCGAATCGTCTTGTCCAGCTGCTTGACCGAGCTAAAAATCGACACGGGGTTCTCAAGAGCTGCCTCAACGACAGCTCGGCGAAGCGTGTGGATCTCGGCAAACTGAAATCCTGACTCTTTTCCTTTCGTGTAAAACTGAATCCAGGGAAAACCCAAACCGCCTTTTGAATGAAGAAAGGCCGCAGCACCCAGGATGAGGAGAATGAAAACCACGGTGGGGAAAAGCCAAAGCCAAATCAACTTGTTGTAACCTTTACTCTCTTGGTAATGCGGAACTCATGATTTGTCAAGGAAAGCCAAGTTTTCAGGTCAGAAATCAAGATTTTCTGGCTAAACCGAACAGCCTTTGAAAGAAATTCTGCTTGCCGCCGTCGTCTTCGATGAACCGTCCCTGGGCCAAAAACCGTCCCATCCGTTCCCGCGCCAGCTGCTCACCCGTTTTTTGCTCCAGGCGTTTCAGGGACTCAAGAATCTGCTGTTTGATATTGGCTGCAGTGTAGGCGTGGTCCGTATGAGCGCCTCCGGGTGGCTCAGGAATGATGCCGTCGATGACACCAAAGCTTAAAAGATCTTGGGGCTGAATTTTGAGCTGGGCGGCGGCTTCGGGGGATTTTGTGGCATCCCGCATCAAAATCGAGGCACAACCTTCGGGTGAAATGACAGAATAGTAGGAGTTTTCAAGCATGTAGACTTCGTTCCCGACGGCGATGCCGATGGCCCCGCCGGAGCCGCCCTCCCCGAGGATGAAGCACAAAACAGGAATCCTCAAAAGGGCAAACTCTTTCAGGTTGCGGGCAATCGCCTCGCCGATGCCGCGCTCTTCGGCAGCAAGTCCCGGGTAGGCACCTGCCGTGTCAATAAAGGTCACCAGGGGACGACCGAACTTCTCGGCCTGCTTTGCCAGCCGAAGGGCCTTTCGGTAACCTTCGGGGTGAGCCCAGCCGTAGTTTCTCCGGATATTCTCTTTCATATTCCGGCCCTTCTGGTGTCCTAAAAACGTGATGGGACGGCCATCGAGCAGGCCCACGCCCCCGACAAGGGCCGGATCGTCGCCAAAGCAACGGTCGCCATGGAGCTCAAGAAAGCTTTCAGTTATATGAGAAATGATCTCCAACGTCGTGGGCCGATCAGAGTTCCTCGCCAAAAGAATTTTTTTCCAAAGTTCTTGCGGAGTCAACCGTCCTTCCGTCAGCTTTTCCTGAAGCCGCTTGAGGTCGGACTGGATGTCGACGCTGGACTTTTCTGCCAGCGACTGCAGTTCTTGGATCTTTTTTTGAATCTCGGTTTGATCCATCATCTCACCTTTAATCGGGCCATGTGTGTATCGATCAGGAACGCCAGTTTTTTCTTCAGCTCGGAACGCGGCACAATGGCGTCGACAAAACCTTTGCTCAGAAGAAACTCTGATTTTTGGAATCCCTCGGGAAGTTTTTGCCGAATCGTCGATTCAATGACCCGAGGGCCTGCAAAACCAATGCTGGCTCCCGGCTCCGCCAGGATGACGTCGCCTAACATCGCGAAACTTGCCGTCACTCCGCCGTAGGTCGGGTCCGTCAAAACGACAAAGAGCGGGATTTGGGCCATCTCCATCTGGGCAATGGCCGCGTTCTGGGTGGAAATGATCCAGTTCACCAGGTCGCCGATGGAAA
>JABEVL010000267.1 GCA_013043995.1 Spirochaetales bacterium
AACGTACTTTCATCCCCGCCTCCGGGCCGAGTCTACAACGGGCGGGATATTTCGCCAAGACCGATGAAACTGGGGACGCAGGGGTGTGTAAGCTCAAGCCCCTCCCCGCGGCAACGATGCGTGACGATTTTTTCCAGGAGCTCCAGCTAAAGGCTCTGAAAGTCAGGGATTTCTGAAATTTGCTTTTTAGCTGAAAAATCCCTAAAGTAGCTCAGGTGAATGGGGTGACAAGGAAAATTATGAACGAAATATCCCGATCAAAAATCCGCCGGCTTCTTGATATGGTGATTCCTTTTCGTTTTTTACCCGCCGAACGCAAGGATGCCCTGAGCGGCGAATGGGTCCCGAAAACCTTTTTACCCGGCGAGTTCGTTTTTTGCCGGGGAGACGGTTCCAGCGAGGTCTGGATCTTGGAAGAAGGACAGGTTGAGCTCACCTATGCGGATTCTGCGGACGTGAAGCCCGCCAACTTTGTACGCTCGGGCCATTATTTTGGAGAGAGGGCGGCGTTGTTGAACCAGGATCGGACGCACGGTGCCCGTGCCGTGGGGGAATGCCGGGCTTGGTCGCTGTCGGGCGGCCGTTTTTTAGGGCTGATCGGCGATTTTTCTGTTTTTGCCCAGGCGTTTGGCACCATCCTCCGCGATAAACACGGGGTATTTCTCCCCCTGGAAAACTTCACCAGGGAGGTCGCCCGCAGTTTGGTGCAGGGTTACTTTCGGTTAGACCGTTTGGTCGAAATGTACAGGGAACTGGCTCCGGCTCTTCATCCCTACCTTGACGATGCCTCCCGGATTGACATTGAGGCCTTGACGTACGTCGTTCGAAGACTTCCCGAAAATGTCACCCGCAGTTTTGCCTGGTTTTTTACAGACGACATCCCGGCCTTGTACCCCGACCCCGGCCGTTTGTTCACCGCTGTTGTCTCGCTGGCCCGGCGCCGGAGCGTGTGGGAGATGTTGCCTGGCAAAAACATGGTCCTGATCCGCACGGGTCTGTCCGACCTTCTGGATTTTTTGACGTGCCTTTGTGTGTTTTCCATCGAGTGCCGCAAAATCCGCCGCCGTCTTTACGATCCGGCATTTATGCCGCGCCTGGCCTCGTGCCGTCAGGCCGAAATCCAGGGTTCCTGTGACGACACGGACTCGTTGGCCGAGTTTCCTTTTTCTGCCGAAGAGCGCGCGGGCCTGGCTAAAATCTGGAAGGGGCAAACGCTCGCCCGCCTCTACGAAATCGCCGTTCACCACGAGGACTGGGAACTGGTCGTCGAGCGCCAGGTCAATAACTACAACAGCCGCCGGACAGAGAAGTGGACGAACCTGGTGAGCGGGGCGGTCCGCGAACTGACAGGGCTCGACCCCTGGGACTTTCCCGAGAATTTTGAAGTGCACCTGGTGTCGAGCAACACGCACTCGGTCGCCAACTGCCTTTCTCCTTTTGCCAGGGACCACGAGGCTGAAATTTTGGCTTGGGCCGAGGCCCACGGCAAAGGCGGGACCTCCCGAGGTTGGAATAACCCCGAGGACCGGCTCTACATTCTGGCCGCCGAGTGGGTCCGTGCCGATCCCCGCCGTCAACCCAGCCGCATCCAGGAGCTGGAGTGGGGAATCTTGAGGTTGGGGGACGAGGCCGCCGCGGGCATTGCGGTTCAGCTGATCGATACCTCAAAATTGTCAAACCGTCTGGACCGGAGTTTGCCCCCTGCGGGTTCAAAACGGCGTTTGATAGTCAACATCGATTACGCCTTTGGCGTTCAGGCCGAAGAAATTATCCGCAACCTGATTTCCATTTTTCCCAACCTTGTCGCCAGTGTGAACATCTTGGGGAAGGCGGGTTCCCTTGTCGGCCAACGCGGCGACCTTTTGGTCCCGACAGCGTTCATTTTGCAGTCCGACGACAGTTTTCATCCCTTGGCGGCGAGCCCCAGTCTGGAACGGTTGGCGGCCTTGGCACCGGGGAGCCGAATTTTTCAGGGCCCCCTGCTGACGGTCGAAGGGACGCTTTTGCAGAATCGGGCACTCCTGCATTTTTACAGGAACATCTGGAAGTGCGTGGGGCTGGAGATGGAGGGAGTGCATTACGCCCGGGCCGTGACCGAGGCCTGCCAGCTGGGAGTGCTTTCGATTTCTTCTCCGGTGCGTTACTACTACTACGTTTCAGACCTTCCGCTCGAAGCCGGGGCGCAGCTGTCCCGCCCCCTAGAAGCGTTTGAGGGGGTCCCTCCTCTGTACGCGGTCACCCGTGAGGTTCTTTTTCAAATTTTGAGCGGCGAATGAACCGCACCGGGTTTCCCGGACACCAAAGGCTTCGGGGGAGATCCTTTCTCTGGATCTCATTTGCCTTATAGCTTTTGGAAGCTCTATATTTCTTACTACCCAGTCGATTTTTTTATGGATAAAAGAAATCCAGGCTGCGGATCTAAAGGAGCCATTCCGATGTTTTTGAAACGGAGAGCTGCAGCGAAGGAACGAGCTGGGCAAACAAAGTCAGACCTGAGCGATGAAATCCGTGCTCTCCAGCTGAGAATCAAGGCGCTTGAACAGGAAAGCCTAGCTGCCGAAGCAGAAAAAAGGGCGCTTGAAGGACGGCTCAAAAGCAGTTCTGCCGCTTCGAGCCAAATCCACGAGGCCTACCTCCATCGCCTCAGAAACCAGACCGACAGCACGGTCGCTCTCTCTGAAACAGTCACGTCGATTCTGGGCGCCGTCAAGGAAATTTCGGTCTCTTACTCTGAAATGCTGGACGCCGTACTTTTGGTCGGCGCGACGTGCCGTCAGCTCAGCGACAGTTTTAAGGCACAGGTCCAAACCCAGCAGAACATCGCAGGTCAAATCGAAACGGCCCATGCGGCTACGCAGGACGAGGTCCGGAAAGCGCAGGCGCTCAAGCAGGACCTGGGGCAGCTGGAATCCATCCGGCAATTCATCGCGACCTCAGCGGATACCATCGGGGAGGTTTCTGAACGCCTGAGTATTCTCAGCGTCAACGGCAGGATCGAAGCCGCCCACGCCGGAGCATCTGGCCGGGGCTTTGCGGTTGTTGCCCAGGAGATGCTCAACCTCCAGCAGGAAAGCAACAAAATCATCACCTCGCAGAAGGCCCAGCTGCGCGAGTTTTTGCCCCTGATGTCCACGATGCAAGAAAAAAGTGACACCGTCGAAGCGCAGGCCAGGGAACAGCAGGCCTCCATCAGCGCAATTTCTGCGGGAAATCACACGCTTAACGACCAGACGGGCCTCAATCTGGAACGTCTTTCCTCGCTCACCTCCGCGGTGGAGGAACTGGCGGCTTCCATCGAGCTCGGCAAACGGACCACGGCTGTCATCGACGAGAAAACCACTCGGGTGGAAGGGATCTTCAACGAAGAGGTTTTTGTCAGCCAGAAGATCAACAGCCTCGACGCCTTCCTTTTTGAGTTGGCGAAAAAAGCCCGTTCTGTTGCCGAAGCGGGTCATTCTCTGGTCAACGAGTACCAAAAGCTGTCGGTTTTGAACGGAGCGAGTTATGTCTGGCAGGCGGAATCGTGGCTCGTGACCTGGCGGCACAACCTTCCTGCCGAATTAAGGGAACGCTACGCGTCTTTCGGCGATCGAGTCCTTGTCTGTATCGGTCAAACGGACAACAACCAGCCGTTCCTGTCGCCGCTCGACCCGCGTGCTGGAATTCTGGCCGTGCGGAGAATCGACGAGATCCTGAACCCCGAAAGTCCCCTCCAAAGTTTCCAGGAATTCCTGTCGCGGACGGGGCTGACGCTGGGTGCGCTGAAAGATCCCCTGCAGATCGACCCTACGCACATCCACGCCAACATGGCCGTCCTTGAACAATTTACAGGCACGTACCAAAAAACCATGCAGGACAGCATCCGGCAAGGCCGCCTCGTGAGCTCCTTCAACTTCGGCGGAGCTTTTTCTAACGGCGACGTGATGATCAACAATTTTCTTTCAAACTTTTTGCGGCACAAATCCGACGCCGAGAAGTTCGGGATGATTGGCGAAAGCATGGTGTTGGCTTTTCAATCCCTTGTTGACTCGGGCCTTTACTGGAATACCTGAGCCGCTGACTGTTCAGCTGAAAAGGGGCCCTTCGCCTTGCGGACTCACGGGGTTTTCCGGCAGGCCTAGGAACTGCCGGGCATTGCGGTAACAAATATCGGCGACCATCCCTCCTGCCAGCCCATCGTCACCCGGGATCAAACCGTCTTCCATCCACTGCCCCACGCGCCGGCATAACACGCGACGGAAATATTCGTGCCTAGGAAAGGACAAGAAGCTGCGGGAATCGGTCAGCATGCCGATGAAACGCGAAAGGAGCCCATTGTTTGCCAAGGCTCTGAGCTGCCTGTCCATGCCGTCGATGTGGTCGTTGAACCACCACGCTGAGCCGAGCTGGAGTTGCCCAGGTTCGTTGCCCATCTGAAAACTTCCCAGTATCGTCGCCAGGACATCGTGAGTGGCGGGGTTGAGGCCGTAGAGGATGACCTTGGGCAGGGCGTCGTTTCTGGTGAGGGTGTCGAGCAAAGCCGACACAGCGGCTCCGATGGGTTCGTCGGAGATCGCGTCGTACCCGCTGTCGGGACCCAGGGCCTCGAACTGCTT
>JABEVL010000268.1 GCA_013043995.1 Spirochaetales bacterium
CCACAAGGGGCCCGGATTCTCAGCTTCTCTCCCCTTCCGCTTTTGGAAGAACGCCGAATCCAGGGCAACATTTTGCTCATTCAAGACGTGACTGAACGAAAAAACAGAGAAAGCCGGCTTCGCCGAGCCGAAAGTCTCGCTAGCCTCACGACCCTTGCTGCGGGAGTTGCTCACGAGATTAAGAATCCGCTCGGTTCAATAGGAATTCATATTCAGCTTATTCAAAGGTCGCTCAAAAACCCGACCCCCTCGGCTCTGGATTCGGTCCGCACGGACCTTGAAATCATCAACGAAGAAATCTCACGCCTGAACGGGATCGTTGTGGACTTTCTTTTTGCCGTTCGCCCCATGGACACCAACCTGGTTTTAGGCAGCGTCGGCAAGGTTTTGGTGGAACTCGTGTCCTTCTTGAGCCTGGAACTCGAACAGGCACGCATCAAAGTTCGTCTGGAATTGGATTCGGGGGACGATACGGTGCTGATTGACGAACGTTTCCTCAAACAAGCTTTCCTGAACATCGTCAAAAATTCCTTGCACGCGATGCCCTCGGGCGGAATACTTACAGTGGCAACAAAACGTACTCCAGAGACCTACGACGTGATGATTACCGACACGGGTGTAGGGATTTCAGAAGAACATCTTGAGAAAATTTTCGAACCGTATTTTACAACCAAAGACTTTGGTTCCGGATTGGGACTGACCCTCGTGTACAAAATCATCAAAGAACACGGTGGAGAAATCCGCGTCTCATCCAAACCTGGGTCCGGTACAACCGTAACGATCCAATTTCCCTGGCCTCAACGTACACCCCAGCTTTTGGATTTCAAAGGAGAAACCTCATGAAGCTGACCATCATGGTTGTCGACGATGAAAAAAATATCAGAGACGGCCTTGTCCGCGCCCTTGAACTCGATGGGTACGAGGTTTTAGGGGCCGAAGACGGAAAGCAGGCCTGGGAATTGGTCCAGAAACGTCCAATTGACCTGGTCGTCACGGACCTCCGTATGCCTAAACTGGGGGGGGAAGACCTGATCAAAAACATCACTTCAACTCAACCCAACCTTCCTGTGATCGTTCTGACGGGCCATGGAACCGTCGAGAACGCCGTGGCCGCCATGCGCCACGGCGCCTACGATTTTTTGACAAAGCCCGTTAACCTTGACAGACTTTCGCTTCTGGTAAAGCGGGCCCTGGAAAACCGCGTCCTAGCCAAGGAACACCAGGCGCTCAAAGAAGAAGTCGACAAGCTGGAACGAAAACGGCATTTTTCCCAAATTATTGGTAAATCCGCCCAGATGCAGAGAATTTTTGAACTGATCAACCAGGTTGCAGTGACCAAGGCCTCTGTGCTGATTACCGGAGAAAGCGGCGTCGGGAAGGAGCTCGTTGCCGATGCCATTCACAACCTATCGGACCGGCGTGATGGCCCATTTATCAAAACCCACTGTGCGGCTCTGACCGAAACACTTTTGGAAAGTGAACTCTTCGGGCATGAGAAAGGTTCCTTCACAGGTGCCGTCGGGACAAAGAAAGGCCGTTTTGAACTGGCTGATGGTGGAACGATTTTTCTGGATGAAATTGGTGAAATCAACCCGACAGTTCAAGTCAAGCTCTTGCGTGTTTTGCAGGAACGCTCCTTTGAGCGTGTCGGTTCTGAAAAATCCCTTGAGGTGAACGTTCGAGTCGTGAGCGCCACGAACAGGGACCTCAAAAAAGAAATCGCTGCAGGCCGTTTTCGGGAAGATCTTTACTATAGACTCAACATCGTCAACATCCACATTCCCCCGCTTCGAGAAAGAAAAGAAGATATTCCCCTGCTGACCGCAACGTTCCTGTCGGAAATCGCAGAGGAAAATCATAAACTCGTCGAAGGTATCGACGCCAAAGCACGCCTGGCTCTGCACAATTACTCTTGGCCAGGAAACGTCCGCGAATTACGCAACTGCATCGAAAGTGCCGTCGTCTTATGTAAAGGCAACATCATCACCTTGGATGATTTGCCCCCCGTCGTGCGCACGGCCGATGATGGTCAGTACATCAAGCTCGACATCGGCGTCACGATGGAACAAGCCGAACGCGAAATCATCCGTCAAACCCTGATCCATCTACGTGGAAACAAGAGCCGGACAGCCGAGGTTCTCGGCATCGGCAGAAAAACTTTGCACCGTAAACTTCATGATTACAACCTTATTGAAGAGTTCGGCGGTGGCGAGAACTGACCGAAGAAAACTAGCGTAAGGCTTCGGGGTCTAGAGGAGGCAGGCTTTTCACATCCATCGTGTCCCCCACGTGAATTCCGAACCGGTCAAAAGCCCCTTTATTGACTTCAAGCGCGTATTTGGCCGAAAAAACTGAAGATCGGGGTGCTAGTGAGAACGGGGTCATATCCAGAATTTTTTTGATGACACCCTCAGAGTTGGCAAAGGCGATCGAAAGCGGAAGATAGGTATTCTTCATCCAGAAAACCCTCGGGAGCTCGTGGGCAAAAACAAAGAGCATCCCGGAATCTTCATTCATTTTTTTGCGAAACATGAGACCTTTTTCCCTCTCTGCCGTCGTGGTTGCCAGCTCGACATGAAAGATCTGCTTTCCTACACGCAAATCGGCCTCGGGCAGAGGGGCGGCACAGCCTACCGTCAGACCAGAAATCGTCAAAAAGCTAACAAAAAGAAAAAGTTGCAATTTAAAAGAGTTCAAGGAATTTCTCCCGCGAGATTTCTTGATAAGCCTTACCGGCCTGAGAACTTTGATCAATTTCCTTTTGGAGGGCAAGGTCGAGGTACTTCACCGTCAGAGGTTTTTCGAGGGTCAAGCGCGTTTTCTTGTCTTCCCACAGTGCCAGGCTTGGGTCCAAGGATTTTGGAGGCCCGTATTTCTTGACCAACGCTGTATAAACCCCGTAGTAATCAAATTGGCGCGGGTTAAGATCGAAGGAGGCAACGTAAAGTTGCCCCTTACGCAACTGAAGAACTGCCCGCGTAAAATAATCGATCCCACGGACGTCGATCAGGGAATCATTGGGTTTCGAAAGAAGGCTGACGTCAGGAAGCCCCCTCCAAAGAAAATACCCTGATTTCCCCAACGCCTTTTCGAGTTCGGGCAACGTCATCCCCAGATGAATCGTGTCAAAACCATCAGCCAGGACCAAAACAGGTTGAGCCCCAGCCCAACTTTGTGCCCCAGCAAGGAGCAAAACGCTTAAAAGGAAAGTTTTCATTGTCCTCTAGTCATATAAACCCACAAAAGAGCAAAAGTTAACACGACCAAAAGCAAGCCCATCAAGGGCATAAAAAGATCGTGTTTCTTGTGAGCTTTTCGCATTTTTTTGTTTTCTTCAACCTCGCTGGCACGCTTTCGGTTGAGGGAACTGGTGGTTGAGAGGTAGCCGCACATCGGACAGCCGTTCAAGAATTTATCCGGCGGGCCCGAAAAAGAACAGATCGGACACTTTACAGCCTTAAAGATCTTATTACAGTGTGGGCAAATCGCCGCGTTGAAAGGAACTTCGTGTCCGCAATTTTCGCAGTAAAATCGGGATGTTTTAAGCGGCGGCGGTGTAGGTTTGGCCATCAGGGTAACTCCGCATGAGAATAATCCACAAAATGTAATTCCCAGTCACGATCATTAAACCGTATAAGTTCAGAAAACGCAACCTTAGCGTTTTCCAGGCGGTTTTGGACGCGAGGTTCCAAACGGTCAAAGGGAATCCAAACAATCCAGGAAGCTCCCGTATGATGAAAGTAACCCACAATCCGGGGCTTTCCCGCTTCCGTCCACCCCAAAACTTCACCTTGCTCACCTGAATTAAAAGGAAGATCCAATCCTAAAGTTTTTTCACTCGGCCAACTCCATCTCCAAATAAAAGCCCCGGAGGTGATTGTCTGCGGTTTTTCTGTGACAATCCGCATCCAAAGTCCATGGTCAAAAAAAACAGCCTGAAGGGATTTGAGCCTGAGGTAGGTGACACCATCAGGAATTTCAGCCTCGAGCTGAAAGCCAGCGGAACCCAAACGGGTCGCTCGGGGAGTAAAATCAGGGGCAAAGCTCGCCACGGGCACAACCTTGTCCCAGTCTGCGGCCCTGCCCGTAAGGTCGAACTGGGGAGCTGCAATCTGGAGTGCCTGCAGGGCGCAAGAAAAACCTCTTGAAGCGTTGAAACGTTCCCAGACGAGGTGATCCAGCAAAAGCGTTTTACCCGCAGGCGCTTCTGAGGCCTGAAGGTAGCCTCCATGGACTTCACTCAGAAAGGTCAACGGCCGATCCCAGGGAACAAAAACTCCCACAAGAAATTCTTCAGACTCAAGTCTTTCCCTCAGAGTTTCACCAGGCGCCAGCTCGTGCCGTGTGGCTCCCGTGACCTCCTGAGCCGCTTGGTCCGCATTACTAGGTGGCGTTCCCTTCACGATCCAATAGTAAAAAACCTGATTTTGGTCGTGATTTTGTAGACCAAATGTCACAGCCAACAAAGGCGATGCTCCCCCGAGCAAGATCAAAATAAGGCCCAATATCTTCAGCTTCATTCTCGCTCCTTTCGCCTGATTGTGAACACAGTTAGGTCGTCAAACTGATCGTCCTCTTTGAGGTGAGAGAAGATGACGTACTCGTTGAATTGGGGGTCAACGACAGGATCGTGGAAAAACTCGTTGTACTCAAGAAAATGTTCCTTCAAAAACGCGTCAATCTGCACGTCGACTCTGATCTTGTCCTCCTGGGTTGCTGAAGGATCTGGAACAAGGCGAAAGACCTTTTCGACGGACACGAGGGCCAAAACCGCCTGACGCGCACTCGCGTCGCAGGTGGAAAAATCAAAATGCAACGGCTTTGAGCCCAAGGGATCAAAACGCCGAACGAGCTGAAATTGACCCTTTTGGTAAAACGCCGAAATGATGGTTTCAATTCTTTCGGGCCCCAGGTCCTCGCCGTCAATCGAGCCTGAGACCGAAGGCGAGGTCAGTGTCGTCGGATCGTTCGGGTCTGTAAAGGCGATTTTCTCCCAGTCTGGTCCTCTGAAATAGCGTTTAGCTTCTTCAATTCCGTCCGTATAAAAGAAAATTGTGTCGCCCCGTTCCAGCTGCACGGTGTAGTCCTTGTATAGACTCCGGGCCATGAAATCGGCAATCTGTCCTGTTGCTGGGGCTCGATCAAGGTTTCTCGTTTCAAAGCGTTGTGCAGCATGACGCCAAACGTGGATGACGTTGTCCCCCGCGTGCGACAGCCAAACCTTCCCGGTTTCAACATTCATGATCCCCATGTTGAGAGCCGCAAAACGCCCCTTGTATCCCAAGGACTCCAGGAGGTCGTTGATCTCCGCCACCGTGTCATGAATCACGGGTTTTTGCCCGTCCCGGACTGCGGTCCAACTCCTAAAGAATTTCACAACGAGCGTCGCAACGTTAAACATGATCAAAGCCGCCGGGATGCCTTTTCCAGAAACGTCACACTTGATGAAACCGTACCAGGGGCTTTTTGGATTTGAACCGTCGTTATTATCTAGTTGCTGAAAACCGTAGTAGTCGCCCGAAACTCCTTTTGCACCCTCGTAGTAACCGAATTTTTCAAACAGAGGTAGGTCTAAAAATCCTGTTGTCATCTTACGACCCAAAGGATTCTTGTCTAACGGAATAAAGGTTTTCTGGATGTCTTTACCCAACATCAGGTCCTTGTTGGCTTCTGCGGCCGCCACCAACCCCTGGGTCATCTGATTGATCGTTTCGGCGAGGTCTGCCAACTCGTCGCGGGTTCGGATTTGGATCACGTGATCCGCAAGGTCGGCCTTATCCTGAGTGTCACGGATCGTTTCTACGCCCCGTACTAGTTTTTTGATGGGATTGACGGTGATTGTGGACAAAAGAAAGGCTCCGATTAAACCCAGGGCCAGGGCAGCGAGTGCAACAAGGCCGGTCAAAAACACCAGCTGGTTTCGAGAGGCTGTGATCTGTCCAAGAATGGGCTGGGTCGTCACTGAAAGTCGAACGAGACCTTTGACGTAGTTTTTGTCTCCGGCGGTACGGTAGATGATCGGCTTATAGAAAACGTAGTGTGTGGGGGCGTTGAGGAGGTTGTCGACCTCGAAGCGCGGAAGGCTTTCTGTGTAGCGCCCGATTTCTGACAACTTATCGTTGACTTGTTTTTCGAGGCGAACAATTTGAGACTGGTAGTCGGCAAGGATTCTCTGCGACTCAGCGTCAGTCCTCAGTGCGTAGGGTTGGGCCTTCTTGTTCAAGAGATCGATCCGGGCTGCCAGGTCGCTCACGGAGGCATCGGCTTGGGCGTCGATTTTATCCTGTAAATTCTTGTAAACTTTTTCAATATTGTCGTGGATCTTCGACACGCCGGGTACCAGGCTCGGCGTGTCGATCTTCATTGCCAAGTGAGGATCGTTCGACGCCCAAACGTAGGAGTAGCCTGGTTTATTCTCGGCACTTCGGCCTGTGATCGTCGCGTACTCGGCATCCTTCATTGCAGTAATTTGGCCAGGCAAAAAGGAGAGTTCCAGGTTATTGCCAGCCGGCAAATACGTTTTGGCTGAGGCAGCCAAACCATTCAAGAGGACTTCAACGCGTTGTCTCAGACCTTCGCCCAGACTCACCTGAGAATTCTGGGTGATAAAGAATCCTAAGGTCGTCGCCAGAGCTCCGATGATCGAAATCGTCAAGATGAGGATCGAGGCGGTAAATTTAATGCGCAGACTCAGTCCTCGTCGTCTCACAATTGTCCTCCTCGGTGCTGCAGGGCCACGGTAATAACTATCGGTAAAAATCAGCTCGGCGTGATGGTCCATCGAGCCCATTTCCCTCGCGTACAGCAAAACTTGACGTCCAGCAAAAATACTTGACACAAGAAGCAAAAGAACAATCGCCCAGACGGGCAGAGCCGTGACAGAGAAAAAGACGCGAACTCCGTTAAAGTACGTCCAGGAGGATTTGTCCAGATCGCGGAAATCGCCGATTTTGACAGTTCCAGAAGGCTCAACTTTGAGGATGGGACCTGTAAAGAGGATGCCGCGGACAGGATGCTGAACCCCTACTCTGTATATCCCGGGTTTCACATTTTCAAGGACTATTCCATCGATCAAACGATCGGAGCTCACGTGAAATTGTCCAGGTGCCAGTGTGTAATCGTAGGGAGGTTTTCCGTCACGATCGAGCCAAACTCTATCGATCACACCGTCGCTCGTAAAACCCTGACCTCCGATGGAAAGGTGGAGGCGGCCTAAAAGATCCGTTGTTGCGTCGACGTATCCCAAACGCGTGAACGGCTTAAACTTGTCCAATCTGAAAAAATAACTGTAAGCTGGTCCTCGGTTGCCTGCAGCGTCAAAGGCCTCAACCGTCAGAGCATAATACCCGTTTTCCAAATTATCGTAAGAAACGGCTGTATCAGAACTCTGGGGATAAAGAGGCGGCGGTGGCAGTTGGATTTTAACCGGATCAGGGGGGAGCCCAGGTCCGGCCAGATTTTCCAACCTCCAGGCGTAATATTTGGCATCGGGAGTCGAAGGGCTCCAACTCATCGTGAACGTGTTGGAAGTCAGCCAGCCGTTTTCGTCAACCTGGGGAGGTGTCACCAACACAGGCCCTGGCGGGGTCGTCTTAACAATCACCGCCACCGTCGCCGGCTTGGACCAGTTTCCTGCGTTGTCTTTGACGATGACGTGCAGGTACCAGGCCCCTTCTCCGGGAGCTGTAAACGGCGGGGGCGGCACTAGGCTGGGGTAGACAACCTTCTTTTCGGGCTCACCTTCAGGGTCTTCATCCCAGATGACGTTGTAACCCTCGATGCCTGAGCGATCTTCGGGCATTTTCAATCCGAAGGTCAGGTTTTTTTTGTTGAGGATTTCGTTCTCTTTGAAATTAACGGGCTGAATTTCTGGAGGTGCCACAAACTTCAGCGGTTTCAACCAAACGATGCCTGAGAGACTGCCCAGGTTAGTCTGCCAGAAAATATCCACTTCGTTGCCCAAAACGACAGGACGGCCAAAAAAAGAGTTTCCTGCCAAATTGGAAAGGAGTTCGGGGTCGCTCCAACCTAATTCCGGGCTCCAACTTGACATTTCTTGCTCGAGGGCATCCCGTTGATTGTCGTGCCAGGTGACATAAAGGTGATTTTTAAAATCAAAGAAATCGGGATCGCCCGAGGTGTAGCTTCCACCTGTTAAGGTTTGTACATCGAGCCTCTTGCCGTGCGAATTGAAAATCGCGATCGTAATCTGCGGCAAAGTTTGGCGGGTCCTTCTTTCCCAAGCGACAAATATTTTGCCACCGAATTGAAAGATCCTTGGTCTCTGGTTGTCGTACTCGTTAGCCGTAAAAGCCGGGTCCTCGCTAAAGTCCGTCAGACGCACGGGGGGAGACCAGGTGATTCCGTTGTCTTGAGAAGATTTTTCGTAAATCTGGTAGGTTGGTCGATCATTCGCCAAAAGGGATTGGTAGACCATGGTCAGGGTTTTCCCCTCGACCAGAAGATCTGGTAAGAAATTTAACCTGCGCTCAGGCTCATCTGTGATGATTTTGAGTTCGCCCCAAAAGTTTCCGTCAAATCGGGCGGCAGCAATTCTAAAACTCGCACTCCCCCCTTCATTCACCACGAGGTAAGGTCTGTTCAAAGCATCAAGAAATAAACGTGGAACCAGAAGATCTTCCTGAGAAGTGAACGTCCTTCTCAAATCAAAGCTCTTCCCCCTGTCCGAAGAACTGAAAACCTGGATGACTTTATCTCGGGCCAGGACCGCCACCCACAGAACCCCTTGTCCGTCAACGACAGCTGAATAAATTTGAACTTCTTGGCCAGTAAAACTGAAAGGTCCCAGGACGTTGCGATGAGGAAGCCAAGACTTTTCTTCGGTTGAACGCGAGGCAAAACTCAAAAAAATCTGGGAAAGCCTTTCACCGTTGCGTTGATCCTGCCAAAAAACTGCAGCCCAGCCGGGACTTGAAACGGTCTGCGGAAAGCTGGCCCCCGAACGGACCAGATATTCTGGATTATCCCACCAAAGAGTCTGAGTCTGGGCCGTGAGCTCACCACCGAAGCCGCTCAGAAGCAGAAGGGCGGCCCTCAAAATACGAATTTTCATCAGCTGGCCGCCTGGAGTCGTCGTTGCAGTTCTTTCACTCGAGGGTCAGAGGCAAGCCCGGGGTAACGGATTAAAAACTGGTTGAGTTGACTTTGAGCTTCCAAACGGCGGCCGCTTGCGAAAAGATTGACAATCGAGTTGAAGTTATTCAACTGAGTCGGAGTCATGAAAGCCGAACTGGGGTTGAAGACACTCAGTTTGTCCTTCAGGTCTTGCGCGGCAACGTTCGTAGGATCAAGCCGCAAAGCCTGATTCACCTGTTCGATAGCCAGTCCAAACTGCCCCACGTTGTTTTGGTCGTAGATCCGTTGGGCCAAGGCCGTCAAGTTTCGTGACTCGCGTAGTTTTTCTGGATTAGGAGGACGGCGATCGATCCCCAAAATCAAACGGGCCTCGTGAATGGCGTTGTCCATTCCTGGATAATCTGGCTGGATGCTCTTGAGGTCCAAAAGATCGTTGTAAGCTTCTTGCGGTTTAACGTTGAGCTTTGCCACGGCTGTGTTAAAGTTGTCCCTGAACAAGGTTGGAAACACCTCTGGGTCACGCCTTTGCTGAATACGCAAATTTAAAACACGAGCTTCTTGATTCAAAGGAAAGGGCAGCAAGACTTTGCCCAAGGTAGTCTGGGCGTCTGTCAATAAAATCTTTGCCTCAGCCTCTTGACCGAGGCTCAAATCAAGCCGTGCTTTTTCGTAATCGTTTCGGGCAAAGTTCAAAAGTTGCTGTATTTCGTTGTAGAGTGGGTCTGTGGGACTGATGACCCTCCCCGTATTGATCGAAAGAGCGTTACGAGTCAAACCCAGCCAATAATCGATTTCAGGGTTATTGGTTGTGTTCGTCGTGTTCCAGCGGGCTTGCGCGCGTAAAAGAAGTTGTTCTGCTTGCGGAAACTGCCCTGTCAGATAGGCCTGACTCCCCTGAGTAATCAACCGCCGGACGTCCCGGATCACCAGTTCATTTTCTCCTTTCAGGATCAGTGCAAAAAGCCGCTTGGTCTCGCTGTCGCTGGAAGTGCGCAAGGCTGCGTCTTCCTGCAAATTCAAAGATTCTGAAAAGCGGTTAGAAGCCTGATTCAGAAGACGCCTTGCCCGTTGAAAATCCTGGTTGGCAATCTGGTCCTGAACACGGGTAATGAGGCTCTCGGCCTCCCTTCTTAATCCCATAGCCTGGGCAAAATTATTTTGGCTGGTTTCAAGCAGCTGTGAACGTAGCAAAATGAGCTTTAAGAGCCGATCCAACAGATCACGGCCACGCCCAGGCCATGCTGCCACGGCAGGCGTTTGAACATCGGCGGGCTCCGCCTGAAAATAATCAATGAAATGCCTCAGGTCCCTTTCTAAAACAGCGGGTACGTCTTTCTCTTGCTGCAAACGCTGCAGGGCCTGTTGAGGATACCTAAAAACAACTGACAGGTTACGAGTGTTGGGCGGCACGCCCTCAACAAGGGACTGAATTTCTGTTGTCGATTTTTCCAGTGCCCTATAACTTTGATCGTAGTCCTGAAATTGAATTTGCCCCTCCCGATCAACTAAAGACGCCTCAAGAGCTACTGTAGTCCGATGAAAATTTTTCCACCTGTTTTGCCACGCCGTCCAAAAGCTTTTACTGTCAAAGAGCTTCCAGCCCGAGAGTTTCAAACTCTGGGTTTCTTCCCCGTTTTGCAGGTCTAAATTGGCAAAGCGGTCCCAATTTTTCTTGTAAGAAGCGACCTGATCCCGGAGGGTTTGCAAGGTGCTCACCTGATCAATCTGCGCGGGCAAGATTGATAATTCAGTCAGCTTGGCCTGGGCAGCAGACTCCCCCTCTTCAGACAGCAGACGCCTTGAGGTCAAGAAACTCGCCTCGGGCACCCATTTATCCAATGTGGCCAAATACGCCGACGAAACACTTCCGTCGCTGGCTGGATAAGCCAGCCAGTTCCAGGAACTCAGAGCTTGGATTCCTGCACCCGATAACTGGTTGGCGGTTTTAAAGTTGCCGATCGCAGCGTTCCATTTCCCCTGATCCAGATCAGATGTCGCTTGGGTGAAGATCTGATCGACCCTGGTACGGACCAAGACGAGCCATGAACTCAAACTGGATTGCCAAAGTCGATCGATCGTTCCCACCACACCTTCAACTTCTGCCGAACTCGGTCGCCCGCGACTGACCAAATAGGCGTAAGAAAGGAAGAAATCTCCACCTGCGAGATCGGGTTGAGACTGTTTAACGGCTTCGTTTTCTTGCATAAAAACCGCCGAATCATCATAAATTCGTTTGCGCAAGAGCGCTAATTCCTTGAGAGGCTGCAAAAGGGTCGGCAACGCAGCCGAGACCTCCTGTCCAGTACCCCTAAAAACGTTCGTTCCCTGAGTCATCAGTTCCGAGTACTGTGAAGATTTTTGGATGAATTCCTGGCTTGCGGCCTTGAGGTCGGCAAGAGCGCGCAGCACCCTGTCCCGCAGGATATTACCATAGTTGCTTTCATCAAATTCGTCTCGTGCGACGGTATAGCCTGTTAAATACACCTGAAGGGCCTGAGAGTATTTCTTCTGATTTAACGCCGCCAAACCTTCTTTCATAATGGCATTAAAGCGTTTCTGATAATAAATCAACTGGGCAGAGCGCTTTGCCAAAGCAATTTCCTGACGCATTTCGGAGTTGGGATTTTTATCCGTCGCCTCCATGGCCTTGATAATTTGAAGAGCCTTACCCTCATCCTGTTCGGTGTACAAAACCTTGAGCAAACGTTCAAAATCATCGTTGAACCTGTTTCGGGCGCGCCTGATCTGATCGAGCAACTCTTGGGCTTGATCAAGGCGGTCTGGTTCCTGCTTGACCACCTGAGTCAGCAAAAGAATAGCTTCGTTGTAGTTTTTTTGAGCAATCAACTCCTTCGCCTTAGCGATACGGTCTTCCTGCACGCCGTTGCCCCATAAGGCCAAGGAAGAAAAGATGAGAAAAATTATCCAAAAGAAACGACGATGGCTCAAGTTTCGACCTGTTCTGTTCAGACGTTAAAGCGCTATGGTATTATAATGAAATTGTAATGAGAAGATTTCTAATTCTCCTTTTTCTTTTTTTTCCTCTTCCCCTTTCCTTTGCCCAGGGACTTGAAGACTGGTACGCCGCCATCAGTCAGTACGCTGGCATCGATCCCAACGCCGGCCTGGCAACTTTTTGGACCCTCGTCATTCCTCCTGGCGGCATGTACGAAGCCATGGGTACCGCCTACACTGCTGTAGTCAAAGACTCGGGATACATCGAAGCCAACCCTGCTGGAAGTGCCCTGCTTAAAGATACAGAGCTTTCAGTCTACCATAACGATTGGATCGGTGATTCACGCATGGAAGCCGTGGTATACACGATCCGTAACGGCGACTTGGGTCTAGGTTTTGGGAGCAAGCTCCTTTACTTGCCGTTTACAGCCATTAACAACTGGGGTGATCGCTACCAAAACTCCTGGTCCACGGACTTTGCCAAGGGATACTACACTGAATATGTCGGCACACTGAACGCCTCGTACAACTTTTTCAACAGCTACTATTTCTCTGGGCTGACCTTGGGCGGAAACTTGAAAGTTGCCTACCGCGGGGTTCCTGCAAGCATTGCCCAAGGCCAGTCGGCCTTTGACATGATGGCGGATTTTGGAGCGTTGACACGATTCAACCTCCTGAAATTCTACCCTTCCCTGGATCGAAACTTTTCTCTAGGACTTGCTCTCAAAAACCTTGGCCCCCCCGTTATGGGCGACCCGCTTCCTTCCGAGGCGTCCTTTGGCATTGCCTATCAGCCGTTACGGCCGCTGACTCTTTCCTTTGATACCAACGTTCCTTTTTTTATTGGCGTCAATTTACCGCCCCAGGAAATCAACTTTGCCGTCGGGATGGACCTTGCCATGACCAGTTTCTGGGCAATTCAAAGTGGTCTCGATCTTGTGCCGGGCCGCCCACGTTTTACCATCGGCACCTCTTTTAGTATTGAAAAACTGGTGATGAACGTGAATTACACAGTTGACTTGATGACCTCGCTGGCCCCGTTTGACCGCATCAGCATCGAAGCTAAATTGAACCTCGGAGACTTGGGCCGGCAAGACGCGCAAAACCGCTCAAGAGACCTGTACCTTAGTGGACTCGACGCCTACGCCCGAGGCAATTTTCAGGAAGCCATCGTCGATTGGGAAAAATCCCTTGAAATCTCACCCAATTTTACACCAGCCCAAAATATGATCGAAACAACCCGCCGTGCCCTGGAACTCCAAAAAGAGATGGCAGAGAAACAAAAAGCTCAGTAAGGTTCACGATTTTTCTGGGGGCATCCGCGAAAGAATTTGCTGTCTGGAAAAGAGAACCGCATATTTATAGGCGCTCATGCCTAACTTGTCTTCAAGGTAAGGGTTGGCTCCTGCTTCCAGCAGAAGCAAGGCACACTCGTCATCGCCTTTCCCAACGGCCAAAGTCAAAGCAGTTTGACCATCCTTGCTTTGTGAATCAAGATCACAGCCCCTTTCGATCAGTTCCTGCACCATGGCCCCGATGCCCAACGAAGCAGCGTCCATGAGTGCTGTTGTTTCACGATCCTTTGCTTTGATGTCAACAGTAGCCCCAAAATCAAGCAGAAGCCTGACGATGGTGAAATGAGAATTCCGGACTGCGAGAATCAGGACGGGAACTCCAGAACGATCCAAATGATCGGGAGAAAAACCCGCTTTTAAAAAAAGTTCCACAGAAGTCGCATCACCCGTAACAACGGCCTCGAGGTAGCCCGAATTAGAGATTTCAACGCCGCGGGCTGCAAGACCTGATTTAGCTGCATTACGCTGAAGAGAAACCTCCCAACGTTCCTTTTCTTCCCACAATATCCGGATGAAGTCGGCGAAAGAGCGTGAAACCGTAAAACGCCTTTGCCAAAACTCGGGAAAAGTTCCACCATCAGAATCGAGCAAAAAAGTTTTCTCATGAGCTCCCAGACAGTAGGCAACCGCAAAGACAAAAAATGGATGATCCGTAAAATTGGAGGAAACCAAGAACAACGAGTGGGAATAACTTTTGAGAAGAAAAAGCAGGTCTTCAGAATCAAAGATGGACCAGGCGGAGGGCAAGGCCAAAGCTTTAAAATTGATATTCTTTTCATAAAGCAAGGTCCCTAAGGATAAGAGATCCCCTTTACGATCCTCTGAATAAAAAACAACAACTGTCAAAACAACAACTCCCTGCGTTCTTGATCGCCCAAGACCTATATGCTAACCTGAAAACGTGGATAAAGAAATAACCTTCCAATTCAAAAAAGATCCGGGATACAGGCTAGTGGTTGCCAACGGTGCCTGGGGGGGGTTGACTCCTCGAGGGGAGGTCAAATTCGACCTTTTTTTTGAACACATCGATCTTCCTGATGAAATCACCTATATGTCAACTCCTGATGGGCTTGGGCCCGAAACAGAACGAGCCCCTTTTCCAGCACCGATTAAACGCGACACCCTGGTTGGAATCGTCATGACCGTCGAAAACGCTGAAAACTTTGCGCGTTGGTTGTTAGAAAAAGTGCAACAGTACCGCAAGAAAGATGAGAACCCTGAAAACAAGGCCGTGACGTGAGCGAAAAGTTTGAGAGGCTAAGAAACTTCGTTCAGAGCTTACAGGGCACCCCCCTTGAAAAGCCTTGGAGCGAAGAAGCTTGGCAAAAGATCACAGAAAATAACGAACTGACTCCCGACGACCTTCGCCAGCTTGAAGTTCTACGGCGAGGTCACGAAAGCAGGGCCCAGAGGTCTTGGTCGCAACTCGACACAGAAAGCGCCCTTGAAGAGTGGACCCAAGTACTGCTCTTGGGCCCACAGGACCTAGAGTTCGAGCAGGAAGTGCATGAACTCGTCCAATCATCAAAAGAACCGTCCGTCAAGACATTTGCCCAAGTTTTGCAAAAACGCCGATCGGGACCACCCAAAAAATCACTTTTTGCTACGTTTTGGTTTGTACCGATCTTAGTGCTTGCCCTGGGTGGAATTTTTGCTTTAGGACTTTTTCACCCTTTTGATCCTGGGGCAGCGTTTAGATCCTCCAGCCTCAAAGAAAGCTCGGCACAGCTCAAGTTGGCGGTCGACACCTCAGGAATTGAGTGCCAGGTCAAAACGATCAAATGCCACCTCTTGCTTTATCCAGACGCAAAGGTTGCCGAGGTACTGGCAAAATTCACCTTTCCCGACCAAGCCATTTCGAGCTGGAAAGTCGACGTCATGGTTTTGGACGCCAACAAAAAGGTTCTTGCCACTCGCTCCGTTGTCGTGCGAAAAGCCTCCGATGGTCCCCTTCTGGCGGGGCAGTCGATCGACTTCTTTCAGCAATTTGACGCCCAAGGCTGGTCGGATCAAGCCAACGAAATATTTGTTAAAACAAGTCAGATTCTAACACTGACCGACCCTCATGTCCTTTCTCAGCCTGTTGAACTCAAGGGGGCCGACTCCCTGCCCGACGGTGAACACGTTTCAGCACTCTTAGAAAAAACCAGCTGGCGTTCGTTGTTCGACAAACAGGTCGAAGACGTTGACCTGTCGATCACGAACACCGGACTGCGGTCAATCCCGGACCTCCAGGTTACTGCAGTCTGGTTAGGCCCCAACGGAACGGTTTGGAAAATGATGAAAAAGACCGCTGTCAGCCCTTTCAGGTCCCCCCTTGCTTCAGGTGAAAAGGTTTCAGTTCACTGGCAAGCTGAGTTTCCTCTTGAGATTTACCCCATCCAAGAAAAAGGCCAACCCTCTCTAGAGTTTCACATCAGATCGGTAAATCAACCGTGAGTCCACCCTGGAATTGGGAAACCTGGCAGCCTAAGGAAAGGGCTTCGCTTCTTTTCCTTTTTGACAGCGATCAGATACTGTTGATCCACAAAAAACGAGGTCTGGGCGCGGGCAAGATCAACGCACCCGGAGGCCGTCTCGAAGCCAACGAAACGTTTGAGCAAGCCGCTATTCGTGAAACCTTTGAGGAAACCGGTTTACAGGTTTTCCAGTTAGTTGAAACTGCCGCCTTGAAATTCGCCTTTGTCGATGGTTACGGTCTGGACGTTCGGGCTTTCTTTGCCTTCAAGCACCAGGGTCAGCCGCGCGAAACTGCAGAAGCCCTGCCCTTCTGGCAAAAAACCAGCGAAATACCCTGGTCAAAAATGTGGGAGGATGATCCCTTATGGTTGAAACCAGCACTTTTGGGCCATTATGTCAACGGTCGTTTTGTTTTTTCAGGAGATCGGATGCTGGAATACAACTTGGAACTTCTGCCGCGCCCTTGATTAGCCTTTTAAGGTTGACAACAGAAAATAGTGGACTATAATAGACAAAAAAGGAGGCCGAAAAATGAGTGATTCCCCAGAAAATGAGATCATGACCCTTTCAGAAGTCGCTTCTTATTTAAAAATCGCCGAAAAAACGGTCTCACGGATGATTATTCGCGGAGAAATTCCCTGCACCAAGGTAGCAAGTCAATGGCGTTTTATGAAAGCCATGATTGATGACTGGCTCATCTCAAGAATGAATGTTGTTCCCCAAAATGATTTGGCGAAAATTCTTGAGAATCCTGAAGGTTTAATCCCTTTTACCCGGATTACCAACGAAGAACTCATCGTTCCCAACCTTGTTCCCGGCACCAAGCGTGATATTCTCACTCAACTGATCCGGCCCCTTGTGAGTCAAGAAATTATTGAGGATCCTGATGATTTTCTGAGAAAACTTCTGGCCCGAGAAAAAATGGTGACAACAGGAATCGGCCGTGGTGTTGCCATCCCGCACTTACGTCACCCCCGCGAAAACCCGGGTGGAGGCCCCCGCATGGTGGTCGGCATTTGTCGGCCGGGAACTGATTATGAATCGATCGACGGTAAATTGACTCATCTTTTCTTTTTACTGGTTTCTGACAGCGAAGTTGTCCACTTGCGCGTTTTGGCCAAACTCAATCAGATTTTAAGAGAAGGAAATTTTGTTTCCCGCCTGATCGCAGCCTCCAAAGAAGAGGTCTTAGATATCTTGGTTGAAGGCGAGAAGCTCTTCAATAAAGCTTGATTTTGACTTTGCTTTCTTTATAAACTCCGGCACCTTGTTCCATCAGCTGGGGTTCCAAACCAGATCTACGGTAAGCGCTTCCAGAATATCGTGTTTCAGGAAACGGCGGCCACATTAACGACAAAAGGAATCAACTGATAGATTCCCCAAAAACTGTCTTAACCATCGGGCTCATCATACCCTAATAAAAAAGTCCTCCCCAAGGAGGACTTTTTTATTTGTCAAAAACTATGCTCAGCGGGAAATACCAATACTCAGTTCGACTCCCTGGCGGTTGAAGCCGATCTTCACGTGGTCAGGATGAGCGTTGAGTTCCCTATAAAACTCTGGCAAGGTGCGGACAGAAACTCCATTCACCTTGTTGATGACGTCTGCAACCTTGAGGCCTGCAATATCAGCCGTAGAACGATCCTGGACTTGAGCCACGATCAGACCTTCAACATTCTTGCCTATGCCTTCTTGATCTCGAATGTCCGACGTCAAAGGTGTCACAGACAAGCCAGGCCAAAGTTTGAGATTTCTGACTTCTTTCTCATTGCGCTTTTCGATCGTGACAATTTTGGTGATCGTTTTTCCATCCCGAATAATCGTAAACTCGGCCTGTTTTCCAATGGGTAAGTCACCTACTGTCTGAACGAGAGAAGTCGTGTCTTTCATGGGCTTACCGTTGATGGCCGTAATAAAGTCTCCAGGCTCGATGCCGGCTTTGTCGGCAGGTGTATCTCTGAAAATGTCAGGAACAAAAGAACCGTGTGTCGAACTCAATCCAAAGTCCCTGGCTTGCTCACGGCTCAGGTCGCGAACCTCTGCACCCAGCCATCCATATTGAACGTAACCTTCTTTAATAAAATCCTGGATCGGTCTTTTCGCGCTGTTGATCGGAATAGCAAAACCCAAACCGACACTTGCACCGTTTGGCGTCGCAATCCACGTGTTGATTCCAATGACTTCACCCTTGAGGTTAACAAGTGCGCCGCCCGAGTTTCCTCGGTTAATTGAGGCATCAGTCTGAATGTAGCTATCAATATTGACCGAATCGTCAGGTCCACCCCGCCTTCCTAAAGCACTCACGATCCCGCTTGTCACACTGAAATCCAAACCCAAGGGATTACCGATAGCCAATACCCAATCGCCAACCTGAAGATCATCCGAGTTACCCAACTTGGCCAGCACAAATTCTTTATCATCCGGCTTGGCCTGGAAAGAGATCAGTGCAAGGTCACGGCGGGGGTCAGCCCCGACCAATTTGCACGTGTAGTTTCGTCCATCGTAGAGAGTAACAGAGATTTTTGTTGCCTTGTCGGTTACGTGATTATTCGTCAGGACGTAAACGGTGTCGCCTTTTTGTTCTACAAGAATGCCGCTGCCCAGCCCTTCGCTTTTTGGCGCTTTTTGCGGTGCCTTGTTCGGCTTCATATCCGGGCCAAAAAAGTAGTCAAAAGGAGGAAGATCTGGCGCCTCTTGAGCAGAAGCAGGAGAAATTGTGTGGACTTCAACGATCGAAGGAAGCACATTCTTTGCGATTTGGCGGAAGGTGTTCTGCATGTCATAGACACTTTCAGGAACGACAATGGGCTTTTCTTCGGCCAGAACTTGGGAACGAGGGTTCCAAGTTCCATTCAAGCCCAATACTCCTACGCCGATGCCAAAACCAACGATCATGGCCAATATGATAAAATTAAACACCAAGAATTTCTTGGAATGAAAAAGGCTCTTTAAGGACATTTCGGTACTCCTTGTCCGTTGTTAAATGTAAAACTGAATATCGGTTGGATTCGTTACACTAATCTTCGCGGGTTAGCACCTCCGAACTCTCTTCCAGGATCGCTATGGTGTGTTCAAAATGAGCTGATTTCTTGCCATCAACAGTCACAACGGTCCAATCGTCGCTCAGAACTCGCACCTCTGCCTTACCAAGGTTAATCATAGGCTCAATGGCTAATACCATTCCAGGGACAATCCGAGGCGAAGTCCCTAAAGCCACAGCGTTAGGGACCTGGGGGTCCTCGTGTTGGCTAAACCCAACGCCGTGGCCGCAATACTGGTGCACAATCCCGAACCGATGCGGTTTGACAACAGATGTCACGGCGTTGGAAATATCTCTGACCCGGGCACCAGGCTGAGCAGCGACAATGCCGGCGTCAAGGCTTTGCCGAGTTACTTCTACCAAAAGCTTTTCTTCCGAAGTCACTTCACCAACGACAAAAGTAACTGCCATATCCGAAAAAAATCCTTTCAGGTCGATGCCACAGTCTAGACTGACCAAGTCCCCTTCCACGATCTTTTTGTTCTTGGGAATCCCATGTATCACTTCCTGGTTGATGGACGTGCATAAAGTTCCAGGGAATCCCTGATAACCTTTGAACGCCGGCTTGCCGCCGTGGCTTCGGATAAAGTTTTCTGCCCAGCGGTCGAGTTCCAACGTCGTCATTCCTGCCTGGACCATAGGTTCAATTTCATGAAACATTCTTGCCAGCAGTCGGCATGATTCCCTTATTCGATCAATCTGATCTTTTGTTTTGAGCGCGATCATTGAAGCCTCCTGGCTGAGAGCTGTACTCCCGCAACAAAAATGCTGCGTCGAGGTTGTCGGGATCGAGAGTCGTCGCCGTTTTGAGATCCTGCATGGCCTGATCATGGGCGGGAGCGGCTAAATTGGGCACGAGCATCGGCATTAGCGCCAATGAAGCCTTAGCTCTATAAAAAAGAATCTTGGATTGAAACTTAAGATCTCTTGGAGGTGTCAGGTTGTCAAGCGCTTCAGAAAACTCTCGGCCCGCTTTTTCTAGCCAGTCTGATTTTTTTGTTTTAACATCATCCTGGGACGCCAACAGACAAACCAATCCAAGATTAAAATGAAAATAGGAATCACGTTTAAAACGATCAATTTGTTGAAAATCATCCCAAGACTGGGAAAATTTCTTTTCATGTGCTGCCGCTAGTCCCCTGTAATACCAAACCCACCAAAGTGGAGCGTCTGGGGCTTTTTGGAGGTACTCATCAAGAACTCTTTCAGATCGATCCCATTCGCCATTCTGAACGAGGTTCCAGCACAATCGCTCGACTAAAGGAGCAAAAGCAGGAAACTCGTGAAAAAGGCTCCAAAGCCTTGGAAGGGAAAAAAAGCGGGACCAAAGCTGCATCCTGAGAAGCTCAGTTTCTGTGCTAAACTCTGTGTCACCCGAATCTTTTGCGGCAAGAATAACCTTGTTCATTTCGGCTAAAACTTTTTGAGTATCCCCGAGTTGAAATCGCACCTGCCAGTCAAGAAGTTCACCTTCTCGGGCATTTTCTCCTGAAAATGCGCCGTCGTTTTTTGCTTCAGCCAGGATTTTGGCCGCCAAAGAAATATTCTTGTTCTGCAACGCTAGATAGACACGATCCCAGTAGATGCTGGAAGGTAGGGGCCTAACCCCGCTTTCAAGAATGTTATCTAGAACAACACGGGCAGAATTCGTATTCCCGAGCTTCAGGAAGATGTTGGCCAGCAATAATTTTGAAAGGCGATTCTGTGAAGAGCTCAAAACCTGAAGCCAGGTACCCGCCTGTCCCCATGCCCCCTCATCATAAGCCAATAAAGCCTGGAGCTGATCGAAAGGCTGTTCGTGTAACTGTTGAAGTGAGAGGTTTGCGAGGTATTTTTTGGCGAGCTCAAGACGATTTTGGGAAAGTGCTGACAGCACAGCGTCCTTGATCAAAGAAGGATCGGAGTCCTGGGATAAAACATGGGTGTAAAAATCAAGCGGCACAGTTTCGGGAGATGAAAAATCCTCACGCAGCTGGTACCAAGTATCAGCCGTGCTCGCTTTTTTCCAATTTTGGCTTTCAACTTGAGCTTCAAGCCAAAAATTCTCCCAGGAAGTGCCCTGTAATCCTGTTCCCCATTGAAGTGCCTTTTGAGGTTCTCCGCTTTTCAAGGCTGACCAAACTCGCACAGCTGTTAGGGACTGGTTCCCCGGAAACTGAGCCACAGCACGTTGTGCCAAAGTCAAGGTTAGATTCCAGTCACCGGTTTGACTCGAAACTGCAACGGCTCGTTTTAAAATACTGAGCCAGTCACGTGCGGAAGAATTGGCTTTAAAACCCAAAAGTTCGGTTTTAGCTTGTAAAAGTCTGCCAGAAACTAAGTCACCATCGATCCTAGTCAGCTCTGAAGGCAGGATCCCGCTTACGGGCGGAAAGAGAACAGGGAGAAAATTCCAGAAGCCAAAAACGACAGCACCGGCGATGAGGAGACTGCCGACAACCGCCAAAAGCCTCCGCATGAGCTACAATCCTTTCTCCCGGCGGAGTCCATCCAAAACACCGTTGACGAAGCGGTAGGAGTCGTCTGAAGCGAAGATTTTTGCAAGATCTATCGCTTCGTCAATGACAACCTTCACAGGTATTTCTTTCAGAAAAAGCATTTGAAAAACACTTATTCTTAGAATTGTCAGATCTACCTTGTCGACACGGTTAAAATCCCAATTACGCAAATGTTCCTGAATTGATGCGTTGATGAGATCCCAATTCTCAAGAGTTCCCTGGATCAAAACACGGGCAAAAAGCAAAACATCGGGTTCAAGGCTTTTTTGCTCTTCGGGGTCAACCCAGTCAAACTTCAGAACCTCTTCAGTCTTTCGAGGATTAACGTCCTGACCAAAAAGGTTCTGAAAAGCTAAAACTCGTGCTTGTCGTCTCGACCCCATAACCTACAAATTTTGCGGAAAAATTTGTATATCCGCTTTTTTCTTCAAATTGTCGGCAACTTTATCAATAAAGTGCTGTTGAGCCTGCATAGCTTTTTCTTTGTACAGGTTCTGTTTGATGTATTCACGAACCGTCAGAGTCTGGCCCGGGAAAATCGGGTCATCCAAGCCGAGAAAATGTCGGCTAATCCGGTCAGTAATTTTTACGATATGCAGACCTGCTTTGCTTTCAAGAAGTTTGATTTGTCCTGTTTTAAGGTTGAATAGCTCTTGCAAAAAAGAGCGTCCAAAAAGGGCCACGATGGGACGAAAGTTGGGCGAATCCAGGTCACGGGGCACAAAGCCCATATCACCGTTCATCTGAGCGGTTCGGGGATCTTCTGAATAGAGCCGAACGGCTTCTTCAAACGTCAACTTACCACTCTTAATTTCACCAAGTACTTTATCTGCCCTTTGATGGATCTCATCCAGTGTTCCTTTAGGGTGCACGGTAGTATCAAAGAAGATATTTGAAACCCGTACCATATCCGGAAGAACAAACTGGGCCTGATGATCATTAAAAAAGTTAGTAACTTCTGCATCACTTACGTCTAAACCCTTGCCCATTTCCCTGGCATCGGGTTGCGACATTAAAAACTTTTGTATTGTCAGCTGGGCCTCAAGTTCCTTTAAAAGCTTACCCCAAGGCATCTTGTATTCGTTTTCAGCTTGCTGATGGATCTGCTCGTCGGACATATTCGGATTGCTCTGCCGAAATTGGCGCATCACGTCGTCTTCTGTCGCACGAATTCCTGACTCGGACGCAGCCTGGCGAAAGAGTTCTTCCTGAATCATCACATTTAAAAGACTTTTCTTGTCTGCAGGACTTAGAATCCGTCCGGAGCTACCTATAACTAGGGCTTCACGTTCTTGAAACATGGCTTGAGTAATGACTTTAGTCGAACCCATGCGGATGATAGCAACTGGCTCACTCAAGGCCTGCGCGGACAGTGAGAAACTCCAGCACGTCAACAAAGACAAAACAACGATAATTTTCTTCATAACTACCTTTCTTTAAGCTCAAATACGAAACACTCAAACTGCGACAGAGTAACAAGATGTTTAAAGACTGTCAACAAAAATACTCCGAGCTTGCGGGAAAGCTCGGAGTTCTTGTTCTATCAGTGGGCAGGAGCAGGCGTAGGAGCCTTAGAAGCCGGTACTGAAGGAGCCGTGGCAGCAGGCGTTGCCGGCGTGCCCGACGAGGGGATGGGAGCGGTATTTGCGGCGGCGGGTAAAGCCGTCATGGGAACCTGCTGTGATTCTTTGGCAGGAGCTTTGGCATTCCACCAGTCATTTTGCGTTTGACCTTGCTCACGGGCCACAGCGGCAACATCGCCCGCTGCAGGTGTTTTGAACAAAAACGCCAAGGAAAAGGCAACGATCATAAAAACTGCGCCGAGGATGGAGGTGGTCTTTGTCAGCACGTTCCCAGCTCTCGAACCAAAGGCCGTTGAGCTTCCTCCTCCAAACATCCCTGACAGTCCGTCACCCTGGTCGTCTTGAATCAAGACAATCAACACAAGAAGAAATGCCGCCAGAACAAAGAGAACGAGCAAAATTACTTCGAGAATTCCCATAAAAACTCCCCAACTTATTGATCAAACAGACAGATCGGCAAAAAGGTTTCGGACTTGAGAGACGCACCGCCCACAAGAGCACCGTCAATATCGGGCATGGCCATCAGCTCACGCACATTGTCCGGCTTTACAGAGCCGCCGTATTGAATGATCATAGCATCAGCGGCTTGTTTTGAATAGATATCGGCGATCGTCTTGCGAATCACGGCGTGAATCTCATTAGCGTCTCGGGGTGTAGCCGTTTTTCCAGTACCAATGGCCCACACTGGTTCATAAGCAATTGTCACTTTTGAAAGGTCGGCTTCTGAAATATCTTTCAGTGCTTCTTTTGTCTGACGGACCACAACGGCAGCCGCTTGGCCGGCCTCACGTTCGGCCAAGGTTTCTCCGTTGCAATAAATAACCTCAAAGCCGTGCTTGAGCGCCAACTTGATTTTTTCGTTAACAAGTTGATCCGTTTCACCATGAAATTGGCGTCGTTCAGAGTGCCCGAGGATGATCGCGTCAACTCCAAGCTCTTTGAGCATGAGCACTGACACCTCACCCGTCCGGGCACCGCTTTCAAGTGCCGAGCAATCTTGTGCTCCCAGAAGAACTTTAGTTCCCTGAAGGACTTCCTTGACTGCAGCCAAAGCCGTGTACGGCGGAGCAACGAGATAGCGGTAAGGCGCTTTTGACAGAGCCGGAGCCAAGGCTTTTGCCAGATCTTTGGCTTGGCTGAGGGTACCCCAAAGCTTCCAGTTACCAGCAATGAATTTAATTCTTTTCATCTCATATCCTTTTAATCTTTACACGAACATCATCGACAAACTTCGATGCCGGGTAGCTTCTTGCCCTCAAGCAGTTCTAGCGACGCCCCGCCACCCGTAGAGACGTGGCTCATTTTGGATGCCAAGCCTAATTTATTGTCTGCAGTGACAGAATCGCCACCACCGACGACAGTTATCGCACCGCGAGCGGTGGCTTCAGCGACCAACTTGGCCACTTCATGCGTCCCTTGGGCAAAGGCATCAAATTCAAATACGCCGACAGGGCCGTTCCATACGACAGTTTTTGCCTGAACCAACACGGTCTTGTACTTTGCCAGAGTCTTGGGGCCCACGTCCATCCCCATAAGATCAGCGGGAATGTCGATGCTGTCGACAGGAACTCCAGCCGCCGAGGGGTCAAATTTTTGCGAACCTACGTGGTCAACGGGCAAAACGATCTCCGTCTTGGACTTTTGTGCTGCGGCCAAAATCGTTCTTGCGGTTTCCAGCTGATCATCTTCCACAAGGGATTTACCGATCGTGTGCCCTTGAGCCTTGAGAAAGGTGTACGCCATGCCACCGCCGATGATCAGCGCCGCTGAATTCTTCAATAGACTTTCAAGGACGGCAATTTTTGAACTCACCTTGGCTCCGCCGATGATCGCGACAAGGGGTTTGACAGGGTTCACGACGATGGGTTCAAGGTAAGCAACCTCCTTTTCCATCAGAAAACCGCCAACGCTCACCTTTAAGAATTTAGCAATCGAGGCCGTTGAAGCATGGTCACGATGGGCCGTTCCAAAAGCGTCGTTGACAAAAATTTCGCCGTAGGTCGCGAGTTCCTTAGCCAATTTATCGCGTTCGGCAGGGTCCTCACTCGTTTCCTCTTTGTGAAAACGCGTGTTTTCAAGCATGATCACAGAACCAGAGGGCTGAGACTCAATGAGGTTTTTCTTCCCGTAGCACGAGTCGTCTCCGGCGAATAGAACAGGCTTGCCCAGCTTGCCTGAGAGGTAATCCGCCACAGGTTTCATCCTGTGTTTGCCAAGAATGTACTTGGCCTCGTCAAAATCTTTACCGTCTTTTTCTGCTTTTTCCTTGGCTTTTTTAGCGTCTTTTTTGGGATCGCCAAGGTGACTCATGAGGACGACGCTCTTGACACCATGATCGAGAAGATAGCTGATCGAGGGGATCGCCGCGACAATACGGGTGTCGTCCTGAACTTTTCCGTCTTTCATCGGAACATTGAAATCCACGCGCATGACGATCCGCTTTCCTTGGACGTCAATATCTTTAATAGTCCTGATCATAAGCCCTCCTTAGGAAAAAAGCCTCCTTTCGGAGGCCGTCAAGACAAGCCTCACGGTTAAAACCCCCACTCGGAGCCTTAAACGCGGGCTTCACACGTTCTTTACTTAGCCGAAATCATGTGAGTGAGAAGATCGACGACACGGTTTGAGTAGCCCCACTCGTTGTCGTACCAGGAAACGATCTTGAAGAAACGCTTTTCGCCGGGCAGGTTATTTTGCAGGGTTGCCAAGCTATCGTAGATTGAAGAACGGGGATCGTGAATAAAGTCACTCGAGACGACTTCTTCATCCGCAAAACCCAAGATCCCTTTCAGGTAGGTTTCCGAGGCTTTTTTCAGCAGGCCGTTGATTTCTTCAATGGAAGTGTCGCGGGAGGCCCGGAAGGTGAGATCAACGACAGAAACGTCGGGAGTAGGCACACGGAAAGACATGCCCGTCAGTTTTCCCTTGGTCGCGGGAAGAACTTCACCAACGGCCTTGGCTGCACCTGTCGTCGACGGGATGATGTTCATCGCCGCCGCACGTCCACCCCTCCAATCTTTCTTGGAAGGACCATCGACGGTTTTTTGAGTCGCCGTGTACGAGTGGATCGTCGTCATCAGGCCGGTCTCAATGCCGATCCCTTCTTTCAAAAGGACGTGCACAACGGGGGCCAAACAGTTTGTGGTACAGGAAGCGTTTGAAACGATCTGGTGTTCAGAAGCTTTGTATTCGTTTTCGTTGACGCCCATTACGAAGGTGCGGATCGGAACGTCCTTGCCTTTTGCAGGAGCCGAAATGATGACTTTCTTGGCACCAGCGTCGATGTGTCCCTTGGAGCGATCATCCACGAAGAGTCCGGTGGATTCAATCACGTACTCAACACCCAATTTGCCCCAGGGAAGATCCTTAAGTTCTTTCACGGCGCCTACGCACCTGATTTCATGACCATCAACGACCAGGATGTCGTTTTCGGCCAGGGAAGGATCGCTCTTTTTTGTCGTGATCTTGGACTTCATTTTTCCGTGTACGGAGTCATACTTCATCTGATACGCGAAATAATCCGCATCTGTGGAAACGTCGACAACGGCAACGACATCGATCGTCTTGCCCAGAAGCCCTTTGTCGACCAGAGCTTGAAACACCATTCGGCCGATCCGGCCAAAACCATTGATAGCTACCTTTGTTGCCATCATTCCCTCCATTAATAGTAATATTTTTTACCGATTCATTCTAAGAAAAAAAGAAACTCCTTGTCAACCGCGCAGGCTCAGGATGGACCGCTGGAGCCGGGCAGAAACCGGC